>NZ_JAUORW010000069.1:0-539 GCF_030548245.1 Psychrosphaera sp. 1_MG-2023 | reverse complement strand
AACTCATGAGCATTCTCAACCTTCTTTAGTAATACTTGATGCTCGACTGACGGCGAATTATCTCGTTTCAGCCAATATTTAAAGCTGCTACGATTAACACCGAAGACATCACACAATATTTTTATTGGATACCTGGCTTTATGGCTCTGATTGAGTTTTTCGATTAATTCGAATTGTTCAGTGAGTCCGACATCAACAGAGCCGTAGCCTTTTTTAGAATTTCCTTTTCTAATTCAATGCGTTCGATTTTCTTTTCAAGCTCTCTTATCCTAAGCTGCTCGGGAGTCATGGGGGTTGCTTTAGGCGCTTTACCTTGCCGTTCTTCTTTTAACTGTTTAACCCATTTACCAATCGTCGAATAACCCACATTCATGGCCTTAGCTGCTTCTTCATGGGTATAACCATGATCGAGTACCAATTGTGCCGTTTCTAATCTAAATTCTGGGCTGAAATTTTTACGTGACTTCTTAGCCATTATCTTCACCTAATACTGTTATGATTCAATCATAACATCCTCTAATTAGGTGGCCAAAATCACT
>NZ_JAUORW010000068.1:0-565 GCF_030548245.1 Psychrosphaera sp. 1_MG-2023 | reverse complement strand
CAGGACAAAAAACAGTTGGTTTTGCTCCTTCGTCGCTAATTTTAACCAACTGATTTTTACCCGTTATTAGGGCGTTATGTTTCATCGGGAATGGTTGTGATCGAAAAAGGTATTTCAATTTCAGTAGCTATTGCTTTTATTTTCAGTTCATTTCCTTTCGTATTTAATGCAGGATTTGAAATTATCCTTTTAAATGGAGTTTGGTTAACTACCTCAGCTATAGTCGCTGCACTTTTGTATTATGTATTGGCAGTTCTTTCTTTGTATTATTCGCTTAATGCCAAAACTTTGAACTATAAATTTTTTAATTTTCATTTGGTAAACAACAAGTATTTTGTTCATTTACCAATAATTTTATGTACCATTTTTCAGTATGCGTTTTGGTTTGCGCTAACTGAAACATAACAAGTCATTAAAGCAGGAAAATTTACAGTTGGCTGTTTTCACTGCGTTCAACATTTTAGCCAACTATAAATTTCCTCTTAATGAGGCGTTGAGGCTGTAGAATAAGTCCCTTTATGATCAAAAGTTCGGTCAGTATTGATTGCTAAACTTGTTTGTTATT
>NZ_JAUORW010000067.1:0-568 GCF_030548245.1 Psychrosphaera sp. 1_MG-2023 | reverse complement strand
GGCGATAAACAGAGACAAAGATCTTAATGTTGTGAATAAAAAATTTGCAGAAATCTTTGCTCGTTATCTTAGCGTTAGGTGTTATTGTGATCAAAGTTATCATTTTATTATTGGTTAGTTTTTTAAGTACATCATGTGTATGGAATAATAATGCAAGCATAATTTCACGTGGAGATTATGAGTTTCAATCTGTTTTGATTCCAGGAACAAGCAAAGAGCAGATAATAAATTTTCTCAAGGAGAAAAAATATTACTATTCTGAGATTAATGAAACGACTAGTTCTTATTATACTAGAGATGGGAAATGTCGGCGGTTTAGCGATGGAAAATTTAAGTGGAATTGTCAATATTATGGTTATATTTTTACACGACGAGATGCCGGCTTTTTATCAATCACAGATCCTAGTTTGAGAGTGTATCTTTTCATCGATAGAACTGGGAAATTATTAGAGCATCATATGAAGGTAGGACATACTTTTTTGTAGTCACACCTAACAACACGCCCTGAGGTGGACAGCAAGTATTAATACTCACTTTCCACCGCATATTTCAGAAGGGGTGAGCCCTT
>NZ_JAUORW010000066.1:0-568 GCF_030548245.1 Psychrosphaera sp. 1_MG-2023 | reverse complement strand
TCCAAACCTTGCTTCGTCTTGAAACCATATATCCATATCTTTAGGCATAACATTAAATGGAGTGTTAAGGATCGTTTCCAGGGTGAACTTTTTTAAAAGTCTCTTGGTTATTCTGAGACTGCTTTGGGTGCTTAGAGCGACTCGTTATCCAGCTATAGCCTAAAGATTCGAGTAATTTGTAGACGGAATTCGGGTGGTAAGTTACGCCAAAGTTATCCACGATGTAACGGTGTATTCGTTCACCAGTCAATCTGCCGCCTGTTGCGCTAACGGATTGTTTTTCAACAAACTTGGCTAATTTTAGTTTTTGGATCTCGTTTAGATACGGTTCTCGTCCTTTTGCTTTTTTACTTTCCAATCCATCTAAGCCAAAGGAAAGGTACCGCTTAATCCATTCATTAACGATACGCCGGCTTACGACTAGCATACTGGCTATCTGGGTTCTATTTTTACCATCTAGAAAATGGTAAACGGCCAAAAGGCGTAACTTTTTACGTGCGTTTTGTTCAGCTTTGGCTAAGGCCAAAACATCATTTTTAGAATTTACTTTCACATTTATAAACGATTA
>NZ_JAUORW010000065.1:0-568 GCF_030548245.1 Psychrosphaera sp. 1_MG-2023 | reverse complement strand
TTATACCATTTCGGAAAAAGATTAGGTCAGGCATATCCAATCCCTCGTACACATTTTTGTCACCCGTTTTGTATCGCTGATAAAATCGTTCCATGCTTTCGTACAAGAGTCGACAATATCGTTATAACCTTCAAAACATCGGTTCGCGATATGATGTTGCCTAATCCAACTCCATACTTGCTCTATTGGATTCAACTCTGGTGAATACGGTGGCAATTTGATGAGAGTGACATTATCAAATGGCTGAACCGTATCGAATGTGTGCCAACCTGCGCCATCCATTATGACGACGGCATGTCTACCTAATTCTGTCGCCTTTGATATTTGCTCCATATGTAATGTCATTACTTCTTTGTTTACGTATGGGGTTATTATCGCCTCAGTTTTACCATTTGCTGGGCAAACCGCACCAAACAAATAGGCGTACTCGAATTGTTGCTGTTTGACTGCTCGTGGCCTGCTTCCTTTCTTTGCCCAAACACGACTCGTCGTGTTTTGTTGACCAAAACGAGCTTCATCTTGGAACCAAACATCTACATCGTCTGGCATAACCCTCAGTGGAGTGTTA
>NZ_JAUORW010000064.1:0-575 GCF_030548245.1 Psychrosphaera sp. 1_MG-2023 | reverse complement strand
CGGATTCGTAACAGTTTGCTCGGTTCCACTTCGTTTCACATTTAAGCAAACTGTTACTCACCGCTTAAGGCGGCGTTATGTTTACAAGGAAGTTATGAGAATATTTTTTAGTTTTGTTTTAGTCGTCTTTTCATTAACTTCTATTGCTTCAGATATTGATAAAAATCTTATCTATGGGCAATGGAAGCAAGTTAACCCAAATGATAATGCATGCCCTTTTTCAGTTTATGAATACCTAGAAGACTCAACTATGCTTTCAGCCAATGTGTTTTGTGGCGGGGCTGGTGCAGTGGCGGTAAACTATCGAACAAAATGGGAGTTTACTGAAAATAATAAGCTCAAAGATAAATTAATATACGTAGATGAAATCGCTAAAAATTGGTTTACATCTGAACAAATGCAGAACGAATACTTAATTAGAGAACTTACAGGTAATAAAATGATTCTGGTTAATACAAAATCTAAAGAAACGTTTAATTACACAAGGTTAAAGTAAACATAACAAGCGCATTAAGTCAGACGGCCTCAACTTCGGCCTCATTTAATGCAAAAAGAAACGACGCATAAATGCGTCC
>NZ_JAUORW010000063.1:0-577 GCF_030548245.1 Psychrosphaera sp. 1_MG-2023 | reverse complement strand
CGTTTATCGCGTCAGTGAACAATGAATTATTAATGTACGCCAATAACGGCAGTACAGGTAATGAGTTGTTTAAGTTAGCGACTGAAACGGCAAGCTTTGATGTCGACGTTGACTCAGATGGCGTAATGGATAAAGTTGATGCCTTCCCGAATGATGCAGCCGCATCAGCAGATACAGACGGTGATGGTTATCCAGACGCATTAGTAGAGGGTGTCGAAACGTCTTTAGTTGTTGACGCGTTCCCGAATGATGCAACTGAATTTGCAGATACTGACGGCGATGGGGTTGGTAATAATGCCGATGCGTTCCCATTAGATGTAGCCGCATCAGCTGATGAAGATAGCGATGGTTTCCCTGATTCATGGAATGCAGGTAAAACCGAAGCAGATACAACAACCGGTCTTGTTATTGACGAATTCCCAGCGGATATTGTTGATACCGATATGGATGGTACGTTCGACCAAGAAGACAATGACGACGACGGTGACGGTTACAGTGATGAACTGGAGCTGGAATTTGGTTCAGATCCAATTGTTGCAAGTTCAATCCCTTATCAAAAAATTGAATTGGCCTCAGA
>NZ_JAUORW010000061.1:0-590 GCF_030548245.1 Psychrosphaera sp. 1_MG-2023 | reverse complement strand
TAACGCCCTAATAACGGGTAAAAATCAGTTGGTTAAAATTAGCGACGAAGGAGCAAAACCAACTGTTTTTTGTCCTGTTAATTAGCTTGTTAGCTGCCTTTTTTAACAACCTTTGAAAAAGCATTTTTTATTGCTTCGGCTACCACTTTATTTAGCAAATCACCAGAACGGTTTTGCATACTTTCACCTACTTTTCGTTGTGATTCTATAAACTTTTTGGCGTAAGGGGATTTTTGCTTTAATTCTAAAATAGATTTTAATTCATTATCTTTAAATACTTCGTCATATGCTGAAGATAAATTTTTATCCCATTCTTTTTGATACTTATTAATAGATTTATTTAATTCTATCAGTAAGATTTCCTTAGCTTTTTTATCACCAACTTCTGATTTTATAATTCTATACGTTTCTGTATTCAAAGAAACCTTTAACCCCATTGCTTTTAAGTTATTACCCAGTTTAAGTTCTTGGACGAACTGTAAGGGCACATTCAATTCCTTCGATAAAGCAGAAAAGCTAATAATTACAACTAAAAATAACTTCAGAAACATACTCAAAATAGACTCCATTCTTTACTAGGCTGCTAACGC
>NZ_JAUORW010000060.1:0-590 GCF_030548245.1 Psychrosphaera sp. 1_MG-2023 | reverse complement strand
GGTGCGTTGTCCCAGCAATTTCCGCGTCGGCTCATGCTTTGTGTTATCTGGTAACGCCACAGCCTCTGTCTGAATTTTCGGCTCGTGTAGTGACTGCCTTGGTCACTGTGATACATCACGTTTTCAGGTCTGCCACGTAGCTCGTAAGCCATTGTTAGTGCTTTAACTGTTAAATCGCTATCAGGTGAGTGTGACATTGCCCACCCAACAGGTTTTCGAGCGAACAAATCAATCACGACAGCTAAATAGGCCCAACGATTTCCTGTCCATATGTACGTCACATCGCCGCACCAGACTTGATTGGGCGCAGTTACATCAAACTGACGTTCAAGCAAGTTAGGTATTGCCACATGCTCCTTTGAGCCTTTCTTATAAGCATGTTGAGGTAGCTGGCAACTGACTAAATTAAGCTTTTTCATTAAGTTAGTAGCTCGATATCGACTTAACGTTACGTCACTTTCATCTTGTGTAATGATTTCACTTATTGTTCTGGCGCCTGCGGAGCCACCACTCAACTCATGAGCATTCTCAACCTTCTTTAGTAATACTTGATGCTCGACTGACGGCGAATTATCTCGTTTCAGCCAATA
>NZ_JAUORW010000006.1:0-291475 GCF_030548245.1 Psychrosphaera sp. 1_MG-2023 | reverse complement strand
CTTTATACATATATATTTGTTGTCACTACTCTACGGAGTGCCCACACAGATAATTAATTACAAATTGTTAAAGAACGTTTCGAACCCCGAAGGTTCTGGTTAGGACTGACTATCAATTTAGTCGCTCAAGGCTGTCTTAACCGGGAGGCGCATAATACACTCTCCAATTTTGGTGTCAACACTTTATTTAATAAGTTTTTAAAGACTTTTTAAACACTTGATTGACGCCCTCTTGCCGCTGACGTTTGTCGTTGGAAGAGGCGCGCATTTTAGGGAAACCAAAAAATTGTGCAACCCCTAATTTCAATTAAATTCACTTTTTTTGTTTGTTCGGTTAAATATCAATCAAAAAACCTGAGTTACGCTGTTTTTTTGTACAAAAACTTATCTTGATTGCGCCATTTTGTGATGTTTTCTATAGGCAGTTTTATCGCTGTTTCATAATTTGAACTAATTAATTGAGGAAGATTTTCAATTTCTTGTCTTAAAAGAACGGGTAAATTGATATCTTTTGCTATTTCTCTTGCTCTATTATCTATTCCGATAATAAAACTTCGCCTTTTCAATTGCAGAGCTCGGATACCACCATGGAGCCTGGTACCAATAAAATCGGTATCTGTCGTTTGCAAAAACAAATCGAATGCTAAAAGTGAAGGTGCTAATAAGTGAATGTCGGTAAAAGTAGACGCATCAACTAATGTTTTTAAATAGTCAGTGTCTTCAATTTGCTGAGGCCAAAAGTAGACGTTGTTATATAGTGACAATAGATACCTGATCATTTGCTTATCTTCGTCGGCCTTTTTATGACGCGTTAATGTAAACACCACATTTGGCGCCTGCCCTTGTGGTATTGTTGCACAATGATTTTGATTTAAGCTCCACGTAGTAGGACAAGTTGTATTTAGTACATTGTTGATACCAATTGATTTCAACATAGACTCCGCATGACTATCACGAACGGAATGGATATATTCGCCGTTTAAAATGTTGCGATAGAATTTTGCCTGTCTGGTTTTAACTTCGGTTTGATAATTTCGCCAACCTACACCACATAAAACCACTTTATTAGCTAATGAAGAGATATCCCAAAGACGTAATCGCCACATGTCCTTTTTGCCAACTCGATTTTTAGACGTAAGCGCATTTGTACCTAACAACATATTGATATCTGCCTCACGACATAACCGTCGACCAACTGCCCCCATCGAATCATGAGTAGATACGTTAGTGACATATTGCTGAGATAAAATGTCCGCAAGTTGATTTCTAATAGAATCAACAATAATGATATCCCCTAAATTATCTGTACTAATACTGGTATCTAGGAGGTTGAGATGTGAAATCATTTACTCTTCTTTCTTTGTTTATTGAGTTTAATTAAGTGCTTCATAAATAAATTACATGGACACCCATTCATAAATTACATGGACACCATTCATAAATTACGTGGACAGCCACGAAATTACATGGACACCCATTCATAAGTTACATGGACCCCATTCATAAATTACGTGGACAGCCATTCATAAGTTACATGGACAGCCATTCATAAGTTACATGGACAGCCATTCATAAGTTACATGGACAGCCATTCATAAGTTACATGGACACCCATTCATAAATTACATGGACACCCATTCATAAATTACATGGACACCCAGCTTTTGATCTGCCATTCGTTCAACTAAACAGTTAGAAGTTTCAATAGAATGCTGATTTAGCGGCGATAGAAAACATCACTAGTTAATTTTGACTCCAGTTCAACTTGTCGACTAAGTGATTTCAACACAGATTGATATGTCCTAGCTCTCGTAGGTTTTAGCCACTTATAAAACCGAGCCTTGTTTCTAACAACTTTTAGGTCTTGTTCATCGAGTACGCGTTCTTTTACTCCATCGATGCAATAGACTTTACTCGCTTGAAAATACAGAACTTCAGGAATAAAGCGTCGCGCTTCAGTTTTTTGCCTTAACCACGGTTTTACTCTGCCAACGTAATGAATATTTACACTTTGCCAGTTGTCGATAACTTGCATTGCATATTCCGTTGCTAAAACCCAGTTATTCTCCCGCGCCACTTCGATCACTTTGCCATGTGACATGTAATTAAGAATGGTTTGGTCATGAAACTTAAGTCGATCCATCCCAAACTTAGCCACCAGCTCTTCAACTTTAGCCAAAGGCAAATTGCAGCGCATCCAATCCAAATTCAGTAAAATGAGTCCCGCATTAAAATACATGACACCTTTTGGCGCCTCATTCGCTTCATCTGGCCAATCTTTATCAATCGTCTGCTTAGGATCTCGAGATGCAACAATGGGGGCGACGTTGTCCCAGCTGGTATAAAACTCTTCGATGCCACGAAAGCACAAGATATCGGAGTCTAAATAGATCACGGCTTTTTGCGGCAAAATTTCCGCCAATAAAAAACGGGCGTATGTCATCCATGAACCAACCCTTTTTGGTAACTTATCAATCGACTCTTTGCTTGGGGATATAAACTTTAGTGAAAATGGTGTGCCTATTCTGTTAGATACATCTTGAAGCTTTAAGTTTAGTGACATTCTTGTGGCTTCCGACAAACCACCATCGAGTACAATAAGTTCATAAAAAAATTCACCACTTGAGTGCGCTAGCGCAGAAACCATAGACATTACTAAACCACACGAAAACTTTTCATTAGCACAGGAAACAACTGTCAATGTTTCTAAATTCTCTGATTTTTTTAGTGATAGCTTAATGTCACTATCTTGCGGGGTACAACCCATTTCACTGTCTTGATTGGTAATCATTTTATCTTTCATCGATTGTATTTCTGATTAATTATAAAGAGCGCAACTGGCACAGGAAAAGTGAAATCGCCTCAACTTTGTAATGGGGTCAAACTTGACTTAACACTTTTTTATGCAGTGTTTGTAAACACTTACATTCCCCTCAACCATTGCTTTAATAGAAAACGTTTTGAGTACCTTTTCCCGTCCTGCAGCAGCCATTTGCTCAATTCGGTTGGTATCGCTAACTAAGTCCTCAAGGCTATTAAACAATTCTTGTACATTACCTGGGTCAACCAACAGACCATTGAGCCCATCAGTTACTATTTCAGGAATACCGCCAACACGACTGGCGATTATAGGAACTCCGCAGGCGTTCGCTTGTAAAAGTGACACCCCTAAACCTTCGGCGAATGCTGGGTGAACAACAAGGTTTAAGTTTGGTAAAATGCGCGCCAAATCCGTTCGAAAACCGCAAAACTGAACCTTGTTAGATAAGCCCAGTTGAATAATTTCTTGTTTTAATTCTTCCTCTAGTGGCCCTTTACCAAAGACCAATAGTTGAACATTAGGCTCTTTTGCAATGAGTGATTTAAACGCAGAAAATAAAACCGAATGGCCTTTTCTTGGGATAAATTGCGCTAGAACACCAATAACAACGTCACTTCTATCGAGCTTAAATTCTTTAATAAACCAATTATTGTTTGGCCGTTTGAGCGTTGATTTGTGATCTATTGGCTTATATTCATCAGTATCAACGGCACTCAATACCGTAGTGACTTGATTAGAATCTACGCCAGCATCTAAAAGTACGTTTCGTATCCCGTCTGAAATAGTGATCACTTTATTACATTGATGGTATTTCCATTTTGAAAACCAATTGGGTTCGATATTGTCGACTCGTCGCGAAATGACCACCGGTGTATTTGTTAACTTTGCAGCAATTAGTCCAAATAGATCAGCTCCTCTTCTGCTATGCAGATGTACCAATTGAATCTTATGAATGCGGATAGCTTTGACTAATTTAAATATTAACGAGACATCAAGATCCCCTGCCATTTTCATGGGAAGCGGCACAACATCACCGTGCATTACGTCATAAATTTCAGCGCCTCTTGGTGCTGCTAAAAATGATTTAATCCCATATTTTGATAACCCAGAGGTTAAATAGTGCACCTGTAATGCGCCACCATATAAATGTTTACCGGCTTCAACATGTAATATTCTCATGATGCACTTCTCACGTTATTTGTATTTGAACTTGAATTAAGAATACGACTCAACGTCATCATGACGGATGGCACACTAATATCTGCCATACAATCGAACGTGCCGTTGCAACTAGGATTTCTCTTGCAAGGCGCACAACTTTTATTAAGGTAAAGGACTTCAGTTTGTTCAACACGGGTAACGAGATAAGGACGAGTTGATCCAAACAAGGCCACTGTGGGCACCGACTTTGCAATACCCGCGTGTGTCATACCAGTATCAACACCTATTAATGCTTTTGCCTTACTTATCGCTTCGATGTTTTGAATTAAACTGAGCTCACCACATAAAGATTTTGCATTCGCTAATTCAGCTACTATTTTAGTGGCGTTCGAATGGTCGTCTGGACCACCAATAACTAGTACAGGCAGCCCAAAATGAATTGAAATTTGTTTAATTAAGTCTCGCCAATAACTATTGACCCAATGCTTCTGCGGCCGCGTAGTAAAAGGACATATCACCAGATAGGGCAAGTTCGCTCCTGAGTTTTCGGCTTTTGCTGCTTGCTTTACTCGGCTGTTATATCGGTGGGTGTCTTGGTTAATCTTATCTTGGTTAATCTTATCTTCATTGATCTGTATTTGGCCGCTGACTTTTGCAAATTGATCTATGCCACCAGGAAATGGTAGCCATTCCTGTAATTTAGTAGCAACGTAAGTTTTATCACTACTGCTGATATGGATGTCCATATAAAAAGACTCTGTGTTACAGCCCAAATATTTAGCCATCGCTTTGTATTCAGAGCTAATTTCAGGGTCATTTTTAGGTTTATTGATCCGTTCGGTCATAAAAATTTTTGTCGGTTCTTTACTTATAAATCCAACTCGCCTCTTGGCATTACTTAACCAAGCCCAAATGCCACTCTTAGCCAACCCTTGGACATCAATTGCTAAATCAATTTTTAGATCTCGTAACTTGTCACGCATAGATTTAATGGCGTAAAATAAGTCACGATAACGCCTTTCTTTAAATAGTCGCTTCCATTCAGCTTTAGGAAATGCAACAACACCATGAATATTTGGATTGGAACTCACTAGTGCCTCTAGATGAGGCTCCAATAGCCAAAAGAGTTCGGCATTTGGGTAGCGGTCGGCTAATGCAGCGACCATTGGAGACGCCATTATCACATCACCAATTGCGCTGGTGCGAATAATGAGTATTCGTTTTGGAATAGTTGAGTGTATTGCCACTGTTACTTAAATTTTAGTCAATTTGATTGCGACAATATTAATAATAAAAAGCGACAAATTTGAGTCTGAAACATTAAGGTTTTGTTAAAACGAAACAACCGTGCGATTTGTTAATTAAATTGAAACAATTTACTCGTTTAATCAGGTAACCTTCATTTTTCGTTAACATGACCTATGCCTCGAATTATCTATTCATTTATTTTTTTCCTGCTTTTACCCTTTATTATGTGCAAATATGCATTCCGGTCTTTTAAAAATCCAGATTACAAAAAACACCTAAAAGAACGTTTTTGTTTTGGCTTCCCCCAATTTGGTCAGAACGTTCGTCCAATTCATATCCACTTAGTGTCGGTTGGTGAGGCTAATGCCTCTCAAATATTAATATGTAAGTTGGCAATAACTTACCCTGAAAAACCCATTTTAATAACGGTAACAACACCAACAGGACGTTCTAGAGCTACATCGCTGTTTTCGAGTTTACCGCAGGTCACTATTCGCTATTTACCATTTGATATACCGGTATTAATGGAACGTTTTTTATCAAAAGTATCACCACAGATATCTATTATGTTAGAAACAGAATTGTGGCCTTACTTTTTACTTTTTGCTAAACGTAAAGGGATACCAGTGGTACTCGTTAATGCTCGCCTCTCTAAAAAGTCGTTGAAAGGGTATTTGAAGCTCCCCAAAACCACGAAAGAAATGATCACCACTTTAGATTTAGTTTTAGCGCAATATAAACCTGACAAGAAACGCCTTATCCGTTTGGGATGTAATGAACAAAAAATCAAAGCAATTGGCAATATTAAATTCGACCTATCTTTACCTACCGAACAAATAGCGGACGCCGAAAAGATAAAAAAAGGCCTTGCTAGGCCGATTTGGGTAGCGGCGAGTACTCATGATAAAGAAGAAAAGATCATTTTTGCCACGCATAAACAACTGTTAAAAACTCAACCAAATTTACTTTTAATTGTTGTGCCTCGCCACAAAGAACGATTTAAAGAAGTGGCATTGTTAGCTTCGGAGCAATTTGCAATACAACATCGCTCAACGTTGTCTGGTGTTAACTCCGAAGTGGTCAGATCCCAGAACTCATTAAACGTTAAAAATGAACATTTTGTGCCTATTCATTCTCAGACTCAGGTCTTAATTGGCGATACTATTGGTGAAATGTTCTGGTATCTTACATTAGCTGACATTTGTTTTATTGGTGGAAGTTTAGTCAAAACCGGTGGGCACAATCCCATTGAGCCTGCCGCTGTCGGTTTGCCTATCATTACCGGTCCCTATACATTTAACTTTAAGACTGTATTTAAACAGTGCCAAAAAAAGAAATTTTGCATTCAACTAGATTCACAAAAAGAGTTGCTTAGCACAATGCAGATGTTGTTCAATGACCCTATTAAACGCGCCGGAATGGCAAAAAAAGCGAAACGATTTGTTAGCCAAAACCAAGGGGTAACAGACCAAATGATCGCAGAATTAACGCCACTCATAGCAAAAGAGCATAATCATGAATCGAGACCTACTGTCACTAAAACCCTTATCACTAACTGACTTCAACGATGTGATCGCATTGGGAAATCGAGTCCATGGTGAAGGCTACTTAGACAATAAATCCCTAAAAAAGATGTTAGAGCGCAGTGTTTATAACGATTTAAACTGTAGCTACGTTCTTTACGACACGTCAGTTACGCCAAAAAAATTGGTTGGATTTAGACTCACTTACGCACCAAATTCGTGGCCATTGGATAAATGGTGTACACCAAGTCATTGGCCTGTTGAAGCGAATTTGGTAGCCTATTTTAAGTGCAATACTATCCATCCAGACTATCAAGGTAAAGGACTTGGCGGGTTGCTTCTCAAAGAGTCAGTTGCCACGTTAAAGCAAATGGGTGCAAAAGCTGGCCTCAGCCACATTTGGATGCAAAGTCCGGGTAACGCTTCTTATAAATATTTTACGAAAGCGGGTGGCCAGTTAATAAAAACCCATCCTCGGCGTTGGCATAATGACGCAACGATTCCAGACTATATTTGCATTATTTGTGGAAAAGACTGTCACTGTGATGCAACAGAAATGATGTTGGAGTTTACCTAAATATGGCAGTTTATGATCCTTTACTGAGTAAACAGCTTGCTTCAAATCAATCATCACCACAAAGCTATTGGCACAAAAATTATGTCGTTGGGGCTAAATCAGACACAAAGATACTTAATGCCGACATAAATGCTGACGTTGTGATCATTGGGGCTGGCTACACTGGACTAACTTGTGCCATTAACCTTGTTCAACAGGGCTTTAAAAATATTGTAATCCTTGATGCTAATGAAATTGGCTGGGGCTGCAGCGGCAGAAATGCCGGTTTTGTTTTGCCTGGTTCTGGCAGATTGTCTTATCAACAACTTGTTGGTCGTTTTGGATCTCAAGCGACAAGCCGTTTACATAACGACTTTTTACAGGGCATCAACTTAGTAGAAGAAATTGGCAAAGAATACGACATTGGCCAGTGCGAATCTGGATACTTAAAGCTTGCCCATAGCGAAAAATGGTACGACCGATTGAAAAAATCGGCGGATTATTTACATCAAAATTTTGACTACAATGTTGAAACCATTAACAAACAAGCGTTTCAAAACGATTATGTTTGTCACCAAAAGATCCATGGCGCAATTCGATATTCCAATGGGTTTGGGATCCACCCTCTCAAACTTGTACATGCGTATGCTCAAAAAGCGCAATCACTAGGGATAAAAATCTACACCAACAGCTCGGTGACTCAAATTCAATCTGATTCTAACCATAGAGTTACGACGCATAGTGGTAGTGTAACGGCTGGCAAGTTAGTGATGGCCACCAATGGCTATACTCCAAGTAAAATGGCATCAGCACTACAGCATAAAATTCTCCCCGTATTAACAAGTGTCATTGTCACCGAACCGCTAACGAACGTGCAACGCGAAGCAGCCAATTTCAAAACTAGACAAGTTATGATGGATACGCGGGAACTAAAATACTACTACCGTTTATTACCAGATAACCGAATATTATTCGGGGGCCGCGGGGCTATAACCGGCGCCCACGCTCTAGATCCAAAGTATGCGAACAGACTTTTACACGAATTGAAAAATAGTTTTCCTGGATTAGAAAAGCTGAATATCGATCACAATTGGCATGGTTGGATTTCTGTATCTTTAGACCAAATGCCACATATTCATAAAACAAAAAATAATGTTTATTATGCTACAGGGTATTGTGGCTCTGGGGTTTCATTCACCGCATTAGCGGGCAAGCAACTTGCAGATTTAATTGTAGGCAAAGATATAAACTCGCCACTTTCGACAGAATTGCCGCATTTCCCTTTTGCCCCATTTAGGCGATTGGGACAACGAGCCTACTATCAACTTGGCCGTTTGAAAGATGCTATTGGTTAAGTTAAAGCGGTTTTAATGTCAATTTTTCAAAACCGCCATAGCCCTATATTGCTTAACAAAATACGTTGTTAAATACACACAAAATCGCTTACTGACTTACCAACTTAGTACAATAAGGCGTAAATTTTTCGACGATATTTACTTGCTGTTACATCGCCATCTGGCAAAGATGCAATGATATCAAGATACGTTTTTTTCGCGTCGGCAAAACCTAAATCCTTTTGAAGTACACTAAATAACAAATCAAGCGATTCTTCATTGCGATTGACTTGATGTAAGGCAACTGCAAGTTTAAGTTTTAATTCCAAAGAATCAGGTTCAGCTTCTAACTGTTGTTGTAAGGCTTGAACCTCAGGGCTTTCTGCAGCCTGTTTAGCTAAATCTAGCTTAGCGAGTACTTGTAAATAGAGAGCATCTTGATCTGCCATTTTAGTAGACTGCAATATAGCTTCAACTTCATCAACTTTACCAAGTTCAATCGCAACATTTGCATACATTAGTTTAAATTGACTATTTTCTGGTTCCAGTTCCAATACTTGTTTTAAAATTGGAAATGCTTCGAGCCACTTACTTTCTTCTACTAACTGACAACCTTGCGTAAATAACAAGTCTTGCTGCTTCGGTAGATGTTTATCTAACATTGCTTTGATCTCGGCTTCTGTTTGCACACCTGCAAAGCCATCAAGCGGTTGACCTTCTTTAAATAAAACAACCGTTGGCAAATTTTTGATGCCAAACTGCATGGCAATTTGTTGCTGCTCGTCACAATTAATTCTGGCCAGCTTTAAGCTTTCGCCATATTCGGAGGCAATTTTTACCAACAATGGTGAGAGTTGTTTACTCGGCTCACTCCAGTCGGCCCAAAAATCAATCAATATGAATTTTTGTTGCGATGCGTCGAGTAATTCTTGTTGTACGTTTTCTATATTGATTTCTATGGGATTTGTCATGATCTGATCTATTTCTAATTCAATACTCTCTATTTGTTGCTTGTAACTGTTATTTTCAAGGGGGGACGGACAAATAGTATCGTTTTAGTTTTGTTAAATTTAGGTGGCTGTCCTGATAACTTGAGTGGGTGTCCTGATAACGTGAGTGGGTGTCCTGATAACTTGAATGGGTGTCCTGATAAATTGAATGGCTGTCCTGATAACTTGAGTGGGTGTCCTGATAACTTGAGTGGGTGTCCTGATAACGTGAGTGGGTGTCCTGATAACTTGAATGGGTGTCCTGATAACTTGAGTGGGTGTCCTGATAACTTGCTGATAACTTGAGTGGCTGTCCTGATAACTTGAGTGGCTGTCCTGATAAGTTCTGTAACTCGAGTCTACAACAATTGTCTCTATGTGTTTGATGTCTAGAATTTAGGACTCGGAACGGCTAGTCGGGTTGAATTAAATATTTATCTGCGGATGTAAAGGTGTGAATTTGTGTTGAAATGGTTTGTTTGATTAATTCTCTAGCAAGATAAACGGGCGCTCCTCAAATTTTAACTGGCGGGTAAATACAAAAAAGCCAGTTCATTGAACTGGCTTTTCATTTCGGTACCGCACTAAACGGCTAATTACGACGCAAAGTTATGCGAATTAGATCCGTTTAACAGGAACCGCTAGGTCAACATATTTAGTCGTCATCTCTTCAGTAGGTGGTGCAAATCGAGTTAAATCGATACCCACTACTGCAGATTTGTACTCTTCGATTGTCGGGAAACGACCTAGTACAGTTGAAAGTACAACTACCGGAGTCGAACCAAGTAACGACTCACCTTTTTTCTCAGCAGTATCAGCTACAACACGGCCTTGGAATAAGCGAGTTGATGTTGCAATAACAGTATCACCAGGTTCAGCTTTTTCTTGGTTACCCATACATAAGTTACAACCAGGGCGTTCTAAGTACATGATGTTTTCATATTTCGTACGTGCAGCATCTTTTGGATGTGCATCGTCAAATTCAAATCCTGAGTACTTACGTAAAATATCCCAATCGCCTTCCGCTTTAAGCTCATCAACAATGTTATAAGTTGGTGGCGCAACAACTAATGGCGCTTTGAATTCTACTTTGCCGTTTTGCTTTTCTATGTTACGCAACATTTGAGCGATAATTTGCATATCTCCCTTATGAACCATACATGAACCAACAAAACCTAAATCTACAGATTTACCGTCGTAGAAAGAAACAGGACGAATAACGTCATGGGTATAACGCTTAGATGCATCGTCATTATTTACGTCAGGGTCAGCAATCATCGGCTGATCGATAACATCTAGGTCAATAACAACTTCTGCATAGTATTTAGCGTTATCATCTGGAGACAATGCTGGGTTTGAGCCAGATTTTACTTCTTCAATACGTTTGTCTGCTAATGCAAGTAAACCGTTAAGCGTTTTAGCTTCGTTTTCCATACCCTTGTCGATCATGATTTGGATACGGCTCTTAGCAAGCTCGATAGATTTAACTAATGTTTCATCATTTGAAATACAGATGGAAGCTTTGGCTTTCATTTCTGCAGACCAGTCTGTGAAAGTAAATGCTTGGTCAGCTAATAATGTACCAATGTGCACTTCAATGATGCGACCTTGGAAGACATTTTCGCCACCAAATTGCTTAAGCATTTGCGCTTGAGTTGCATGTACCACATCACGGAAATCCATGTGGCCTTGCATTTTACCTTTAAACGTCACTTTTACTGACTCAGGAATTGGCATTGCTGACTCACCAGTAGCTAGTGCGATTGCAACCGTTCCTGAATCGGCACCAAATGCGACACCTTTAGACATACGTGTATGCGAGTCACCACCAATAATTATAGCGCGGTCATCTACAGTAATGTCATTTAATACTTTATGAATTACGTCCGTCATCGCATGATAAACGCCCTTCGGATCACGTGCCGTGATTAGACCGAATTTGTTCATGAAGCTCATTAACTTTGGAATGTTTGCTTGAGCTTTGCTATCCCAAACTGATGCTGTATGACAACCAGATTGGTATGCACCATCAACTAGTGGTGAAATAGTAGAAGCAGCCATCGCTTCTAACTCTTGGCAAGTCATCGGCCCAGTTGTATCTTGAGAACCAACAATATTCACTCGAACACGAACGTCTGAACCTGCGTGCAAAGGCGTGTCTGAAGCTACGCCAACGGCATTGTTGTTAAATATTTTTTCAACCGCAGTTAAGCCTTGGCCAGCCACTGATATTTCTTTTGATGGAGCAAAAACCTGTGGTGTTTCAATACCTAGTGTTTCAGCTGCAAAAGTTTGTAATTTTTTACCGAATGTTACCGCGTAAGAACCACCCGCTTTCATAAATTCGACTTTTTGCGGTGTAAAAGCAGATGAAATATCAACTAACTCTTTGTCGCCATTTAATAATTTTTTAGCTTTAGTATCAATAGTAAGCACTGTACCAGTCGCAACTGAGTATGCTTCTTCTAAAACTGCATCGCCATTTTCGTCTACAACAGTATTACCGTTTGCATCGACTTTCTTAACCCAGTTTTTAAGGTCAAGACCAATACCACCTGTTACATCAACAGTCGTTAGAAAGATAGGTGAAATGCCATTTGTACCAGCAACAACTGGTGCAATATTAATAAATGGAACATATGGACTTGCTTGTTTACCGGCCCATAACGCAACGTTGTTAACACCTGACATACGAGAAGAACCAACACCCATAGTGCCTTTTTCAGCGATAAGCATCACTTTAGCGTTTGGATGTTTAGCTTGTAATGCTTGGATCTCTTGTTGAGCTTCAGGCGATATCATACATTTGCCGTGTAATTCACGGTCTGCACGTGAGTGCGCTTGGTTACCTGGAGAAAGTAAGTCCGTTGAAATATCACCTTCACCGGCAATATATGTAACAACTTCAATCTTTTCTTCAACGTCTGGTAATTTTGTGAAAAACTCTGCTTTGGCATAGCTTTCTAAAAGATCTTTAGCAACTGCATTGCCCGCTTCTAATGCGGCTTTTAAGCGAGCAGTATCAGCATCATATAAGAATACTTGAGTTTTTAGCACGTCAGCAGCTGGTGCTGATAGTGACGGTTCGTCACTTAGTGCAAGATCAAGTAGCACTTCAATAGAAGGACCACCTTTCATATGCGAAAGTAATTCAAATGCAAATTCTGGTGTAATTTCGGCTAATTCAGATTCACCTAAAATGATTTCTTTTAAGAACTTAGCTTTTACGCCAGCAGCACTCGTAGTACCTGGAAGTGTATTGTAGATGAAGAATTTTAATGAATCTTCTCGATATTGGTTTCCAGTGTCTTTGATTTGGGCAATAATTTCTGACAACAATTCTGCGCTATCAATTGGCTTAGGCGCCAATCCCAAGTCATTTTTACGACTTTCAATTTCCGCTAAATAATCTAAATACAGGCTCATTTGATACTCTCTATGATCTTAAAATGCTATTGATAATGTCATTACCATAGGTAAATTGGATTTCTATTATAGTAGTCACTGCGTATAAATGAAATAACAACTTGCCCTATATATATAAATGCTATGTATAGGTGTCATTCACTCCATGAATAATACTATTAATGCACCAAATTAGGTAAATTTTCTATATGTCAGGATCAAAAACAGCCGGCAATGCCAGCTGTTTTATAAAGACGTTAAGTCATCTTATAAATTAACGGTAAAGCACTTCCAAAATCTCATATTCGACAACACCAGCAGGTGTTTGAATTTTTGCAATATCGTCTACGCTTTTACCTATCAAACCACGCGCAATTGGTGAACCAATTGAGATTTTACCAATTTTAAAATTAGCTTCATCTTCGCCCACAATGTGATAAGTCGTTTCGTCATCCGTTTCCACATTTAAGATGGTCACAGTTGTACCGAATATCACTTTACCTGTATTAGGTAATTTTGTGACATCAATAATCTGGACGTTTGACAACTTCGCTTCAATTTCTTGAATACGACCTTCACAAAAACCCTGTTGCTCACGAGCCGCATGGTATTCCGCGTTTTCTTTCAGGTCTCCGTGTTCACGAGCTGTTGCGATATCCGCGACAATTCTTGGGCGAGTTACGGTTTTTAATTCTGTCAATTCAGCACGCAAAGCTTCTGCGCCCTGCACTGTCATAGGTACTTGAGTACTCATACTACACAATTCTCTTATGTAAGTTTTGTAAAGACTCTACGCTACCACGGTCATCGGCTTCATTTGCTAAACAAGTTGCAAATGCTGCGTTTAATGTCGTTGTATAGTTGGCTTTATAACGAAGAGCGCCACGGCGCAATACTTTTGAGTCTTCAATTGCTTGACGACCTTCAACAGTATTCACTATGTAGTTGTACTCACCATTTTTAATGCGGTCAAGTATATGTGGGCGACCTTCGAAAACTTTATTCACTTTACGAACTTCAATTCCCGCTTCTTCAAGTACTTTTGCACAGCCACGTGTTGCGTCTAATTCAAAGCCTGCAATGATTAGCTTTTTAGCTAAGTCGATTACACGAACTTTATCCGCATCACGTACTGAAATTAATGCACGTCCACCGCGAGGTAATTCAATGCTCGCACCAAGTTGTGCTTTAGCGTACGCCTCTTCAAATGTATCGCCAACCCCCATTACTTCACCTGTAGAGCGCATTTCTGGACCACGAATTGGGTCAACGCCGTGGAATTTGTTAAATGGAATAACAACTTCTTTTACAGAGAAATATGGAGGAATCACTTCTTTGGTGATTCCCTGATCAGCAAGCGATTGACCAGCCATAACTCGAGCTGCAACTTTCGCAAGTGGAATTGCTGTCGCTTTAGAAACAAATGGTACGGTACGAGCAGCACGAGGATTTACTTCGATTAAGTAAACTTCGCCATCTTTAACCGCGAACTGTGTATTCATCAAGCCAATAACGCCGAGTTCTAAAGCCATATCACGAACTTGTTTACGCATAACATCTTGAATGTCTTGCGGTAACGAGTATGCCGGCAATGAACATGCTGAGTCGCCAGAGTGAACACCCGCTTGTTCGATATGTTCCATAATGCCGCCGATAACAACGTCGGTACCATCACAGATACAGTCAACGTCAACTTCAATCGCGTCATCTAAGAAACGGTCAAGTAGTACTGGTGCTTCATTTGAAACAGAAACAGCTTCGGTCATATAACGACGCAAATCAGCTTCGTCATATACGATTTCCATCGCACGACCACCAAGTACATAAGATGGACGAACAACCAATGGGAATCCAATTTCTTTACTCTTAAGAATCGCTTGTTCAACCGACGTTACTGTCGCGTTCTCAGGTTGTAACAACCCTAAACGGTCAACCATCTGTTGGAAACGTTCACGGTCTTCAGCACGGTCGATAGCATCTGGAGAAGTACCTATGATAGGTACCCCGTTTGCTTCTAATGCACGAGCCAATTTAAGTGGCGTTTGACCACCATATTGAACGATAACACCTTTTGGTTTTTCAACGCGGGCGATTTCTAAGACGTCTTCTAGGGTAATAGGTTCGAAGTACAAACGGTCAGAAGTATCGTAGTCTGTTGAAACCGTTTCAGGATTACAGTTAACCATTATAGTTTCGTAACCATCTTCGCGAAGTGCCAATGAGGCGTGAACACAACAGTAGTCAAATTCAATACCTTGGCCGATGCGATTTGGACCGCCACCGATAACCATGATTTTGTCTTTGTCTGTTGGGTTTGCTTCACACTCTTCGTCGTAAGTTGAATACATATAAGCTGTGTCTGAGCTAAATTCAGCGGCACAGGTATCAACACGCTTGTACACTGGTAAAATACCAAGTGAGTGACGTTTTTTACGAACTTCTTTTTCGCTTATACCCAAAATGTCACAGATGCGTTTGTCGGCAAAACCTTTACGTTTTAACTTGCGTAAAAACGCCTTGTCTAAACCAGCAAAACCGCGCTCTTCAATTTCAGCTTCAAGCTTGATTAAATCTTCAATTTGAACCAAAAACCAAGGGTCTACGTTCGTCAATTTAAAGATTGCTTCAAGATCTAAACCACTACGGAACGCATCACCGATATACCAAATACGCTCAGCGCCAGGCTCTTTTAACTCATGGATGATGGTTTCGTGTGCGTCATCAGCGGATAAGTCGATGATAGGATCAAAACCTGACACGCCCACTTCCAATCCGCGCAATGCTTTTTGCAATGACTCTTGTTGGTTACGGCCAATGGCCATAACTTCACCAACTGATTTCATTTGAGTGGTTAGTCGGTCGTCTGCACCGGCAAATTTCTCAAAGTTGAAACGAGGAATTTTAGTCACAACATAATCAATAGTCGGTTCAAATGATGCTGGAGTTGCACCACCTGTTATATCATTTTGCAGTTCATCAAGCGTGTAACCTACCGCTAACTTGGCGGCGATTTTAGCAATTGGGAAACCTGTTGCTTTAGACGCTAGCGCTGATGAACGGGAAACTCGTGGGTTCATCTCGATAATCACCATACGGCCATCTACAGGATTAACACCAAACTGTACGTTTGAACCACCAGTTTCTACACCAATCTCACGCAATACCGCAACTGACGCGTTACGCATGATTTGATATTCTTTATCCGTTAATGTTTGTGCAGGAGCAACCGTAATTGAGTCACCAGTATGCACACCCATCGCGTCGAAGTTTTCGATAGAACATACGATTATGCAGTTGTCGTTTTTGTCACGAACCACTTCCATTTCGTATTCTTTCCAACCGATTAAAGACTCGTCAATTAACAACTCTTTAGTTGGTGAAAGATCTAAACCACGACGACAAATTTCGTCAAATTCTTCTTTATTGTAAGCAATACCGCCACCTGAACCACCCATCGTAAATGACGGACGGATAATACAAGGGAAGCCGATGCGTGATAACACGTCAAATGCTTCTTCAATTGAATGAGCTGTTTCAGCACGTGGACATTCTAATCCAATCGACTTCATTGCTTTGTCAAAACGAGAGCGGTCTTCCGCTTTATCAATCGCATCAGCAGATGCGCCTATCATTTCAACATTGTATTTTTCAAGAACACCGTACTTTTCAAGATCAAGTGCACAGTTAAGTGCAGTCTGGCCACCCATTGTTGGCAAAACGGCATCTGGGCGTTCTTTTTCAATTATCTTTTCAACAACTTCCCAGTGAATTGGTTCGATGTAGGTAGCATCGGCCATTTCTGGATCTGTCATTATTGTTGCTGGGTTCGAGTTAACTAGAATGACTCGGTACCCTTCTTCTCTTAATGCTTTACAGGCTTGTGCCCCTGAATAGTCAAATTCACAGGCTTGACCGATAACAATTGGACCTGCACCTAATAACAGAATACTTTTTATGTCGGAACGTTTTGGCATGATTTTCTTCTCTTAGTCTCTATCGGTACAATTACTTATTTGCGCTTGTAAATTCGGTCATTAACTCTATGAAATGATCGAACAGTGGTGCCGCGTCGTGTGGACCCGGGCTCGCTTCTGGATGTCCCTGGAAGCTAAACGCTGGTTTGTCAGTACGGTGAATACCTTGCAATGTGCCATCAAACAACGACTTATGCGTTGCGCGCAACGTTGCCGGTAATGTAGCTTCATCCGCAGCAAAACCGTGGTTCTGTGCAGTAATCATCACTTTACCTGTCGCTAAGTCTTGTACAGGGTGGTTACCGCCATGATGACCAAACTTCATTTTTGCTGTTTGTGCCCCACTTGCAATTGCAAGTAATTGGTGGCCTAAACAAATACCAAAAATTGGAATATCAGTCTCTAGGAAAGATTTAATTGCAGTAACGGCATAGTCACATGGTTCTGGATCACCAGGGCCATTTGATAAAAAGATGCCATCTGGATTTAATGCTAATACATCTGCAGCTGGTGTTTGAGCTGGCACGACAGTAACGCGACAACCGCGGTCCACCAGCATTCTTAAAATGTTACGTTTAACGCCGTAATCATAAGCAACCACATGGAAACGTTCGTCTGCAAGTGCTGTAAAACCCTTACCTAACTGCCAGCTACCCATTGTCCATTCGTGAATTGATTCACATGTAACGACTTTAGCCAAATCCATTCCCTTGATACCAGGAAAAGCTTTAGCTGCTGCTAATGCCTTTTCCTCGTCTACTTCACCCGCGATAATACATCCGTTTTGCGCGCCTTTATCTCGTAGAATTCGAGTTAACTTTCGAGTATCGATATCGGCGATGCCAACAATATTTTTGGCTTTTAGATATGAACTTAAATCCTGTTCACTACGGAAGTTACTCGCAACTAAAGGAAGATCACGGATAACTAGGCCTTTAGCCCAAATCGTATCATTTTCTTCATCTTCAGAGTTTGTACCGTAGTTACCGATATGTGGGTATGTCAAAGTGACAATTTGTTCGGCGTATGAGGGATCAGTAATTATTTCCTGATAGCCTGTCATTGAAGTATTAAAAACTACTTCACCAACAGACAATCCGTCGGCACCAATAGCAGTACCGTGGAACATTGTTCCGTCTTCCAGAACCAATAGCGCGGGTTGAGTCAAGATAACCTCCTAGCAATGATATGCAGACTTTTATGGTTGGTCTGCAACCGGTTAATCTTAGTCGGAAATTCGAATTTTGATGCTGTTCAAAATTCGAGTATCACAAACATTAGGCAAATTCCGAGTATTGTAGCTAAGAGATCATATTTAGGCTAGAAAAAAATACAAAAAACATGAAAACAGTCGACTAAATCAAATTTTATATCTTAAGCTATAAAATTATAAGTTAACTTCTTTTAAACCGAGTACATCTTGCATATCAAACAGTCCATTTTGTTTTCCTGTCAACCAGTTCGCAGCCCTTACTGCACCTTTAGCAAAGGTCAATCTGCTAGATGCTTTATGAGTAATTTCAACCCTTTCACCGATATCTGCAAACAAAGCAGTGTGTTCGCCGACAATATCACCCGCTCTTACCGTCGCAAAACCAATAGTTTCACGTTTTCTTTCTCCTGTATCGCCTTCACGGCCGTAAACAGCAACCTTATCCAGATCACGGTCTAATGTGTTTGCAATAACCTTACCTAATGCTAATGCCGTCCCAGATGGAGCATCTTTTTTAAATCTGTGATGACCTTCAATTATTTCAATATCACAGTCGTTGCCGATGGTTTTAGCAGTAATTTCAAGTAGTTTGTATAGCAAGTTCACACCAGTACTAAAGTTTGCTGCGTATACGATTGCAATATGCTGAGATGCATCAACAAGTTGTTGTTCTTGCTCTGCCGTTAAGCCAGTAACACCAACAACTAAATTAAGTTTATTAGCAACACAGTATTTGATATTCAACTCAAGTGCTTCTGGTAACGTAAAGTCAATCCAAACGGTTGTATCTTTAGCTAATTGGTCTAAGTCTGCACTCGTCTTTATATTTTGTTCTTGGATGCCAGCAACTAGCCCAGCATCAATCCCCAAAAATGGTGAACTCTCGCGTACAGCTGCTGCACTTAGCAATGCGTTGTTGTCTTCGACAGTGGCTTGAATAAGGTTGCGCCCCATACGGCCATTCGCACCAAATATTCCGACTTTAGTCATTTTTAAAACACCTCTAAAAGGTTTATTAGATGAACGAAGATATTACCCGTTCTCCGCTTAATAAAAAACCCGCAGATAGCGGGTTTTAAAAGAATTAATACGATAACTTATATCGATTTCTATTCTGGCGCTTTAGATACCATAACCATGGCAGGACGCAGTAATCGGCCATTTAACGTGTAACCTTTTTGCATTACAGCAATTACTGTATTTGGTTCTACGTCAGCACTTGGTTGCATAGCCATCGCTTGATGGAACTCAGCGTTAAATTTTTCACCCTGTGGGTTCACTACTTCAACGTTAAATTTGGCAACCGCGTCGATAAAAGACTTTTGAGTAAGCTCAACGCCTTCTAATACTGGCTTTAATGATTCATTTTCTTTGTCAGAAAATTCAATCGCTCGTTCCATATTATCAATAACAGGTAACAGTTCATTTACAAATTTTTCTAGTGCAAACTTATGGGCTTTATCAACATCCAATGCTGCACGGCGACGCATGTTGTCAACTTCTGCAGCAGCGCGTACCACAGAATCTTTTTGACCTTCAATAGTTGCTTTGGCTTCAGCAAGTTCAGCCTCTAGTTTGGCAATGATATCTGCTTCACTATTTAACACTTCGACATTGTCAGCTGTGTTTTGTTCTGTTTGTTCAGCATTCTCAACAGTTTGCTCTTGGGCATTTTCTGCCGATTCTTGGTTTACTTTAGTCTCTTGCTCAGACATGAGTTTTACTACTCCAATCGATTCGTGTATTCAAAATTGTCAAATATGCAGGCTATTATGGGGATTGCTATCACCGATTCAAGGCTGAAGACAGAATATTCCCTGTCATATCGACAGACGATATCACAGTTTGATAATCCATCCGTACCGGACCTACGACCGCAATCACGCCAACCACCTTATTTTGTTTATAAAACGGCTTCATTACAATACTGCAATGTTCAAAAGCGTCGACCCCTGTTTCTGCACCTATAAATACGTGCACTTTATTCTCTTGTCGTGCTTGATTAAATAAGTGGTTTATTGGCGATACATCTTCAAAAAAACGAATCAGTCTTCTTAACGTATTAATATCATTTGATATATCTGAATTTAATAAGCGCGTTTCGCCGGAAGCAAAAACAATTTGTTCATTAAATTCGACGGTTTCGCCAAATAGTGCCGACTTCACCAATCTGGCTACTTCAGGATCTGCCTGCTTCAAAGCATAAGTTAATCGTTCTGCACCTTCATCAAAATTAAAACCTGCAAGTGATGTGTTAAGTAATAATAAGGTCTGGTGTAAGGTTTGGTCAGTCACGCTGTGTTGAATGTCCACCACTCGATTTTGCACATGGTCATGCTCATCAATCAGCACACATAAAATTCGGCTATCTGCTAGCCGGACTAATTCAAGTTGGCGGATGATCATGTCGTGTGGCTTAGGCATAACAACAAGACCCGTCATACTTGTCATGTCGGCAATTAACTGACTGGCTTTTTGACACATGTCTTCTGACGTGACCGATTTACTAAAGCTGGTTGTTAATTGTTGTAAATGGTTTTCTATTATATGCGTTCGATTTAAAATACCGTCAATAAAACAACGTAACCCTTTATGCGTCGGAATTCGACCGGCACTCGTATGAGGAGAATAGATGAATCCCTCATGTTCCAGAGTACACATTACGTTCCGCACAGTAGCAGGAGAAGCACCAACGACAGGATTGTCTGCGATCATCTTAGACGCAATAGGAATTCCTTCACGCAAATAATGTTCTATTATTAGCTTTAGAACGACCCCAGATCGTTGATTTTTACAAGTTTTTGACATTCAAACCTATTCTCATACTTCTAATTACTCGCTAAAAACGCTATAACGCATAATAATCTATTTCTACAACCTGTTATTAGGGCATTTAGGAAAAATACAATGACACAACACTTTAAAACTATTGGCTTGATAGGTAAAGCGAACCACAATGCGACAAAAGGCACGGTTGTTAGCCTTTACAAGTTCCTTTGTGAACTCGGCTACAAGCCTATTGTTGAAGAAAATGTGTCAAATTACATTAATGACAAAACCATGCAAACGGCAGACTTGGTTAGCCTAGGCCAACAATGTGATTTGGTTATTGTCGTTGGTGGCGATGGTAATATGTTGGGCACCGCCCGCGTATTAAGTCGATACGATGTCGCTGTAATTGGTGTTAATAGGGGTAATTTAGGATTTCTAACTGACCTTGACCCAGAAAACTTTGACCAGGCTTTAACAAATGTTTTAAATGGTGAATACACAACTGAAATGCGCTATTTGTTGGACGTTTCAATAAACCGACATGAGGTAACAAAAGCCAATAACTCGGCAATGAATGAGGTGGTATTACACGCCGACAAAGTTGCTCACATGATTGAATTTGAAGCCTTTATCGACGGTTCGTTTGTTTTTCATCAAAGGTCAGATGGCCTAATTGTATCAACCCCTACAGGCTCTACAGCCTATTCACTGTCTGGCGGTGGTCCAATTGTACACCCCAATTTAAATGCCATGACTCTTGTGCCTATGTTTCCACATTCTTTAACAAGCCGGCCTTTAGTTGTTGATGCCGACAGTGAACTAAAAATTGTCGTGAGTAAATCAAATGATGCCTTGCTGCAAATTAGTTGTGACAGCCATGTCAGACTCTCGGTAATGCCAGGTGATGAGATTGTCATTAAAAAGCATCATCAAGGTCTTCGTCTTATCCATCCTAGTGAATATGATTACTACGACGTGCTTAGAAAAAAATTGCATTGGGGAAGACAAAACTACTAACAAAATAGAATAAATAAAAGGTTAGACATTAACCACTGTTTAAACTACTGTATATGACAACAGTATATTAAACTTGAATGTTGCCCATGTTAGTTTCTCTTGCTATTAAAAATTTCGCCATTGTTAAAGACTTAGAAGTCCAATGGCATAGCGCAATGACAACCATTACCGGTGAAACAGGCGCAGGTAAATCCATCGCTATAGACGCACTTGCACAAACCTTAGGCGAACGCAGTGACGCAAATATGGTGCGTGCTGATGAAGACAAAGCAGAAGTCATAGCCTGTTTCGACATAGCAAATCTTCCCGCAGCTCAAACTTGGTTGGAGCAACATGATCTGCAGGCGGACAACGAATGTATATTGCGTCGAGTCATTTCAAAAGAAGGCCGCTCAAGAGGTTACATCAATGGTAGCCAAGTTCCTGCGAGCTCACTAAAGTCTATTGGCAACTTGTTAGTAAGTATTCACGGACAACACGCCCACCAACAATTAACAAAACCAGATCACCAGCGTATTTTATTAGACGAATATGCGGCAAACACATCATTACTGACTGATGTAAAAGCAGCCTATAAAAATTGGTTGAGTGTCGTCCAAGAGTTTAAACAATTAAAAGAGCAGCAGGATGAGTTTAGTGCTCAGCAACAGCTACTACAATATCAAGTAAATGAACTCGCCGATGCGGAAGTTCAAGAAGGTGAGTTTGAACAAATTGAGGCAGAGCATAAACGTTTGCATCATGCACAGTCTTTACTTGCTGACTCTCAAGGCGCCCTTTCGTGTTTATATGAAGGTGACTCTGGAAACGCGTATTCAGCAACTCAACAAGCCTTGTCGCTACTGCATAAATCAATTGTATTAGACGAAAATTTATCAGCGACAGTAGAACTCGTTGAATCGGCTCTTATTCAGCTTGACGAAGGGGCTAGCGAATTACGTCGTTATTTGGATCAACTTGAATTAAATCCTGAGCGTTTGTTTGAAATAGAGCAACGCATTGAAACTTACATGGATTTGGCAAGGAAACACAATGTCTCGCCGCATAACCTGTCAGTTAAAGAGCAAGAACTAAAAGATGAATTAACTCAGCTTAGTGTTTCAGGCGACCGACTCGAAGAGCTGGAGTTGGAAATACAAGTAGCAGAGCAAACATATTCAAAACTTGCTGCAGACTTAACAAAAGTACGCACTGATTATGCCGCTCAATTAGACCAACTTATAAGTGACAGCATGGCGTCATTAAACATGCCCGGAGCCCAGTTTTCAATTGCTATCTCTGGCCTAACAACTGGCCCTTCTGCTAGTGGCAACGACAGGATTGAATTTATGGTCACAACGAATCCTGGTCAACCGTTACAGCCTTTAGCTAAAGTTGCCTCTGGTGGTGAGTTGAGTAGGATCAGTTTAGCGATTCAAGTCATAATCGCGAAACGTGTAACAACACCAACATTGTTATTTGATGAAGTTGACGTTGGTGTTTCAGGCCCAACAGCTTCGGCTGTTGGCAAACTAATGCGCAAACTTGCAGATAATACGCAAGTCATATGCGTGACCCATTTACCCCAAGTTGCTTGCTTTGGACATCAACAACAGTTTGTCCAAAAAACATCGAGCGACAATCAGACTCATACATCAATGCAAAGCTTGACGCCAAAAGGCCGAATAGACGAACTTGCTAGATTATTGGGCGGTGAACAAATCTCTAAAAACACCAGAGCAAATGCAAAAGAGTTGTTAAATGTGGCGCAAGTTGCTTAGTCTTTTAGTCTTTTAGTCTTTTAGTCTTTTAGTCTTTTAGTCTTTTAGTCTTTTAGTCTTTTAGTCTTTTAGTCTGGATAAGGTTAACTTAGGGTTGGTTATATACGGTTAAATAGCTATGACACGTCATTATTTACATAGTTAATACTCACTACTCGGATGTACTGGTAAGTTCAATTCCAGCTAACGGAATCCATGTTACCTTTTAATTAACAGGTTTTAGCTTAAACACCTGAATTTCACGGATTAACGTCTGGCATTTATGGACTGAGTTTCAATCGTGGCCAGTTTTTGACTATGCGCGTCTATGCAATTTAAGTCATTGCCCTTCAGCATAGATGGAAATATCAACTTACTTATTTTTAAAACTTTTTATACTTTTGCCGCTACACTCCTTAATAATAGCGAAACAAATAGGGATCTGATCTACTGTGCTGAGTCGAATTAGTAAATTTTGCTTTATGATTTTAATTTTGGTCTCTAGTCCGATATTAGCTGAGCAACTAGATTTTCGAAAAACCGAAAGTAAATCTCACTATAATTACCGCTATGAATGGTTAGATGTGAATGGCGAAAAACAACAGCTGTCCTTTTCGATTGCCCGCACTGTTAGCAATAATAAGTTTCGACATTTTAAAGCACTAAGTCCTACCCGCATGACTAAATACGTAAAACGTAGCTTGTTAATGGCCATTAATACGTTAAATCCAAGACATGGAAAAGTTGATTTAATTCCTCAAGCTAATGGCGTTAGTTATAGCGTTTCTGGTCCTGAGCAGCAATGGGTTGATGACACAATTCAAATGTTAAATGAGAGGTCAAATGAATCGATTTCTGAATTTCTCGAAAAGGAATACTACATAAGGTTTTCGCCATTCGGGTATACGGACGACAAGAACTCAATAAGCTATAAGCCCGATCATAAAAGGTTTATTTCAGAAAGTGGCGACTCCTTAAAACCGATAATTGACCAACTGCACAAAAAATTTCCAAACGCGAGACCAAAAGTTGTAGCAACATTTTTATTATCTTGGGTCCAGAGCATTCCTTATGACACGATTGAATCTAGAGCAATTAACAATGGAGCTGGCTTTTTGCCCCCTTTGAGACTTATCGATTCAAACCGAGGCGACTGCGATAGTAAAGTAACGTTAATGGCGAGTATTTTAGGTCAAATGTTTAGTAACTTACGTATGGCCATAGTTTACGTGCCACAACATGCACTAATTGGCATTAATACACCACATGTTAAAGATGACTATAAAATTGATGTTGATGGACTCGATTATATTTTGTCAGAACCCGTTGGCCCCGCCATTATAAAATGGGCAGAAATATCAGACACGTCAAAACGATATATAGAATCAGACAATTATAAAATTGAAATACTCCATTAATTTTCGAGCCCGAATTGTTCTAGATAAGCAATAAACTCAAAGAGTGCTTTAATTTCGGTTTCCCAGGAATTTATCGTAACTGAGTTTAGTTTAGCGCCTTCGCTCAGTTGTTTTTCTAACTCAGCTGTTAATTCCGCTAAACCAGATGCGCCAATACTTCCAAACATCCCCCTAAAGTTATGCAAGGACGACTTTAACTCTTCAGCGCTGAGGCTGCGATAATTTTGAGAAAGGTAGAATAACGCGTTTTGCTTTGATGTTTTAAAACGTGTTAATAACTTAATAATCGTCTGGTGGTTTTCACCAAATTGCTTACCTAAAAAGCGCCAATCTAAACCATCAAACTGGGCACTAAGCGATTCTATTGTAATATTCGTTGTTATCTTTGGTTCTACATTCAGCATTATCGAGTTAGATGCAAGAAGCGCATTATAGTTAGATGACAGAGTTAAAATAGCGCCAATAAGTTTTTCTTTTTCTATTGGTTTATTTAAATGGAGATCAACACCAGCACGTTTTGTATTTAGTCTGTCTGTATCAGAATTGTGAGCTGTCATTGCAATTATAGGTAATCCGCGCCACTTATCTTCGGCACGAATGGCTTTCGTACAGGTTATACCATCCATTACCGGCATTTGGAGATCGAGAATAACAACATCAAACTGTTTTTTCTCTAAGAGTGCAATCCCCTCTTTTCCGTTGTCAGCACAAATAACACTAGCGCCTTCATTGGCTAAAATGAGCTTTAAAACTTGCTGATTAACTTCATTATCTTCAATAACCAAAATTGAATATCCAGCCAACATGGGCTGTTGCTCAATTAATTTTTGACCGACAATTTTCGGTTGTAACTGATTAAGTAACAACTTGTTGGTAGAAAACGGCATGGACAACACAGGAAAATGCGGGAGGGTACTTAAGCAGTTTGTCGCAAGTTCATTTAGTTTAAAGGTGACGGGTTGCAATTCGATATCACCTTGGCTGATCTTTTCAACAATGCTTGCGGGCAATAAAGTCAACATTTCAGGGCGGCAAACCAATACTTCATTACGGTGAATTCGCCCCTTCGAAATCTCACTAGGAGACAATACTCGATATTTTTGCTGAGTAGTTCTTAGTTTATTTTTTAAGGACGTAACGAGGTCACTCTTTTGCTCGCAAATAACCCATTGTTTATTAATTAATTTATTATCAGTTTGCTCTACAACTTTGCGCAGCGGCAATGTCACCTTAAATTCAGTACCTTGGCCCACTTTCGACCAGAGTTCCGTTTTCCCCCCCATCAACTTAACTAGTTGGTAAACAATTGTTAACCCCAAACCAGTCCCACCAAACTCACGTGTTATTGAACTATCCGCTTGGGTAAAGGCTTCGAAAACGGCTTCTTGTTTTTCTTGAGGAATACCAACGCCAGTATCAATAACTTTAAATTCAACAAACTGAATATCATTTTTTTCTCGCAATAAATTGGCTTCTAATATTACTGATCCCTTTTCTGTAAACTTGATGGCATTACCAATTAAATTTATAAAAATTTGGTCAATACGTACCTCATCACCGATAAATAACTCTGGAAAATCTGGAGACAAATTGACATCTAATAATAACCCTTTTCTCAATGCTTCTGGCAAAGCATTTGCAAATGCAATATCAATTATACTTGAGAAAGCAAAGACTTCATTGTGCAGTTCTATCTTCTTCGCGGAAACTTTAGAAAAGTCGAGTATGTCATTTATTATTTGGATTAAGTGTCGAGATGATTTTTGTGCAATATTAATATAGTTGGTCTGTTCAATTGTTGGCCTAGCACTTAAGAGTAATTCCAACATTCCCATAACAGCATTCATTGGGGTGCGAATTTCGTGACTCATATTGGCAATAAAATGGCTCTTTGTTTCATTCGCATCAACCGCCTGTTTACGAGCCTTATCTAGCTTTTTAACGCTTGCTTCCTGTTCAGAAATGTCTCGCCCTAAACCGAGTAGCCCGTGCACTTCACCATCTGAATCTACGATTGGCGCAACAAGCCATTGAATAATTGCTACTCGTCCATTTGGAAACGTATGTTTTGACTTACCATTAAAAGGTCTTTTAGAACGTAAAGCTTGGAAATCGAATTTAGTTATTTCTTCGGCAATTTTAGGTGGGAAAATTTCCTCAGCGTGTCGGGCAACAATATCAGTTTCACTTACACCAGCAAGATACTCAAAAGCACTATTGCACCCTAAAAACCCGCCATCTAGGTTTTTGTAATAAATCATGTCAGGTATTGAGTTCATGATTGATCTATTTAGAGCAATATTTCGATCTTTTGAGTGGGTTTGAGCCTGTAACTCTTGGGTACGACTTTTTACGATATGATCTAAATGTTTGTTTTTAGTCATCAACGATTGTAATAACTTACGGTTATCTTTGTAAGCTAAAGCGATTTTATCGAACCACTTTTCCCACCCACTAACGGTCAAACTATCTTCCATATCATACAAAGAACTTTGCCGCTCAATATGCGCAATCAATTTAGACGTAGGGTAGGCGATTTTCCAAATAATAAGCGCAAAAATAAAGATTATGACAAACAGACTAAACAGCAAGATTTTGACGGTTAGCCAACTGACACTTGCGTTCATTTCTTCTATGAAGCCACTTGCAGGTTTGAAAGTTGCCATTCGGTATGGGGTGGAATCAATTGCTTTTTGTAGATAGATTACAGGTTCATGTGCAGCTCGTTCTAGTAACAAAGGACTATGTAACTTACGTTTAACATTTAGATCATTATTAACGATATGCCGCAAACTCTCAGGTAAATACCTAGTCGCAAGGTACACCTGAGCATAATCTTTAACCTTGTTTACTGGCTTAACTACATTAGTTGTAATCGTCTTCCCTGTAATAGAATCCCAAATTACATAAAAAGAGTTGCTGCCTTCAAAAACCTGGTCGAGCTGAACATCAAGTTTAACAACCAAAATAGACATGGCATCATCTACTTTTTCTATTGGTAAAATGAGGTATTCACTCGCATGACCAAATTCGACATTAAAAAATGGTGGCACAAAGATCGTATGCCTTTGAGTCATTAATTGTGATAGTTGTTGTTGTTTATGGAACAACCAATTATATAGTTGCTCTAAAGAAGGGTCATTTCTGTATGGGAGATTAGCCGGAAAAATAAAATCCTTCCCTTTGAAATTAATAACAAAAGCCTGTTCTACCACACGTTCATCGAGTAGAGACTGGACCATAGGTTTAATGAATTGCCCAACTTCTAAGAGATAGCGACTCGAACTAGGCAATTTTTGGACATAGTCTGTGGATACCCCGTCTACTTCAGTTGGAGTAACCAAATTCATAATGGCCAGTTCATTTGACTTTATATCAAATTGATCTCGAACTAAGCCTGATGCCGAATAATTGTTGTATACAAGTTTCGCTTGCTCCATCAATTGTTGGACCACGTAAAGATTGGTCGCAAGCGAATCAGCAGCTTTACTTTGTGTTACAAATTGCTGCTTTAGAAACCTTGATTTGTATTGGTTATAAAAGTCCTCTTTGAAGCTAAAAACTATAATACCTAACACTAGGATGCTAAGTATAAAACTCATAGTTAACTTTTTGAGTACAAAATAGTTCAATTCAGCGACCTCGGTGGCTATAGGTTAAGCAGGCAGAAAAGCATAAAAATACGAAAGGTTAGTCTATCAGTAGACTTTCTAAAACGATACACCAAAGGCAACGCAATACTCCTTGAGGCCAGAGCGCACAAAACCAATTCCACTGACCTTGTTATATACAGGTAATTGCAGTTAGTAGGACAGTTAGTTGGACACCCACCCAGAACTTAACATGGACACCCACCTAAACTTATCTTGGACACCCACCATAACTTATCGTGGCGGCAATAGTTACCCACAGTCTAGAACGTAAGTTAATGAAACTCTCAAACCATTTACTATTAGATAGTCAGTTCGATGCTCGTTACGTTGGAGAGATGACATTAGCAGAAAGGTTATTACCCTCAGTCCCAATGATTCCTTAACATTGGGTGCTCCTGCGAGCAAAAATTTTAATGGGCTACCAGAGCAAATTACCGCGAGATTAACGTCCTACCAAGTGAACGGGAAATGGTATCGAATACTAAGTTCGCTCGCAGATTTAATGCGCTATCAATACGATTAAATAACAGAAGTTTCTGCGCAACAGTGCCCCCAAACTTAGCAATTGTTTATGAATACGATATATTGTTGCATTCTTCATGCTCACGCCAATTCATAGTGCCAGTAAGTTACCCATAAATAATGCAGAGTTTCTGCACACATTAAGAATGTTTGTTTTACGGGATAGAATGCCAGATAACCTATAACCAATAATTGCAAGAAAGTAGCCTAATGTCCCTATAAAAAACGCCAGTCAGCTATTAACCGACTGGTATTAGTGCTCTGCTCGGTTTTTTAGCATAGTCTATGCTATAAATTTTCTTCAGCAAATTGCGCTAGTCTACTTCTAACAACTCCGTTCAAATTAACAGTTGCGCTGCCTTCAAAGTTTTTAAACCGTTCAACAATATACGTTAAACCTGACGTAACTGCGGTTAAATAGTTACTATCTATTTGTGCCAAATTTCCAGAACAGACGAGTTTGGTCCCTTCACCACAACGAGTAATTATTGTCTTCAACTGTGAAGCCGTTAGATTTTGGCATTCGTCTAACAATACAACTGCATTCTGAATGCTCCGCCCTCGCATAAAGTTAACAGATTTAAATTGCACATTCGCTTTCTCCATTATGTAACTCAAACTTGAGCTTGGGTTTTCATCATTCTTGTGGAGAACTTCCAGGGAGTCTGTAATTGCGGCTAGCCATGGCGCCATTTTTTCCTCTTCTGTACCTGGTAGGAAACCGATTGACTCTGCTATTTCAGGCGTATTTCTGGTAACCAATACTTTGTCATAAATGCCAAGTTCAATAACCATTTCCAATGCTGATGCTAATGCTAAAAGTGTTTTCCCGCACCCAGCTGGGCCAGTTAAAATGACCAATTCGATGTTAGGGTCCATTAATGCGTTTAACGCCATGCCCTGATAAATATTCTTCGGAGTAATCCCCCAAGCTTTTCTAGATAATAAGCGTTGCCTTCCTAAGTCAAGCAACTCCACTTTATCTTCATAATGACCTGTTACACGCGCAGCAAACTCTTCACCTTCATCTAATATATATTCGTTAATAAATGTTGGTATTGTTTTTTTAAACGTTACTTTATGAGTCGTTTCTCTACCGTCTTTTTCACTTTCTACATTTTCAACTTGTTGCCAAAAATCCCCTTCAACAACTTCAAATCCTTTAGTTAAGAGGTTTACATCATCGATTAATTGGTCTGTTGTATAATCTTCAACAAACTTTAAGCCCGCTCCTTTGGCTTTCAGTCGCATGTTAATGTCTTTTGTGACTAGCACAACTGTTACATTTGAACGTTCTTTTTGGAGATGAAGCGCCGCATTAATTATTTTATTATCGTTTACCCCTCCAGGTAAGCCCGAAACCTCCGTAGCAATTACATGATCGTTTAAAATAATCAGATGGCCCGTGACACTACTGTCTTTGAGTTCATTACGATTTAGTGGAACCCCTTCAATCATCTGTTCAGGTGTAACATCTTGAAGGATATTTTCTAACGACCGAATGGCAACTCGAGCATCCCGCGAAACATCTTTATTTCGGTCTTTGATATGGTCTAGCTCTTCGAGAACTGTCATGGGCACTAAAACATCATGTTCTTGAAAATTAAAAAAGGCGTGTGGATCATGGAGTAGAATGTTGGTGTCTAATACAAATAATTTTTTTTGTGTGCTTTCTAATGTTCTGGGCATAGGCACTTCCTTATATTATTGCTTTAAAGGGGGATGAGAACCCTTCTGTTCTATTATAACTGTAGCCAATAATCCGGACAATTTATGAAAATTTGATGAATAGATGAAAAATATTTTAGGGCCAACATTAGCCCTTATTGATGACACCGCATTTCCAAACCGGATTAATTGTCCTATTTTTAGTAAAACGATATGAAAAACAGGCCGAGACCAGTAGAATACGCGACTTTTTTACTATCCAGACTTTTTAGGAGTACATGAATGAATTTTGCTGTTGGACAACGATGGGTTAGCCAAGCCGAAAACGAATTAGGGCTAGGGACTATCATTCAACTCGACAATCGATTTGTCCACGTTATGTTTCCGGCCGCAGAAGAATCTCGCCAGTACGCAATTGATCAAGCACCTTTAATGCGTGTTGAATTTTCAATTGGCGATACGTTAACTAGCCTTGAAGAATTTAAGTTTGTTGTGACCGAAGTTCAGCAAACAGGTCAAACTTTAGTTTATGCTGGCAGTCGAACAGATAACAATGAAGATGTATTGGTTAAAGAGATCATGCTTGACCATCATGTGAGTTTAAATACCCCCGAAGCTCGACTATTCACCGCGAATTTTGACCGTCCAAATTGGTTTAACCTTCGACTTAAAGCACACCAATACAAAGCAAATTTGGAACGTTCCTCTTTATTAGGCCTACAAGGCGCACGAGTAAGTTTAATCCCTCATCAGCTATATATTGCTGATACTGTCGGCAAGCGTTTCGCTCCTAGAGTTTTACTCGCCGATGAAGTCGGTTTAGGAAAAACAATAGAAGCTGGCTTAATCATCCACCAGCAACTTATCAGTGGCCGCTCACAAAGAGTATTATTAGTTTTACCTGAAAGTTTGCAACACCAATGGTTGGTCGAAATGTTACGTCGTTTCAATTTGAAATTTTCGATTTTTGACGACGAGCGTTGTGAAGCTGAATCTGGACAAAATGAAGGGGTTAACCCGTTCGACAATGAACAGCAGATTTTAGTATCTCAAGAGTGGTTAGCTCGTGACGAAAAATGGCAAAAGTCTTTACGCGCTGCCAATTGGGATTTAGTTGTTGTCGACGAAGCTCACCATGTGACACCGCACGCGGAAGATTCTACGCATAATGACTTGGATCAATTATTTGCTGCAGTGACCGATATCGGTAGCAATACTGAGGGGCTCGTTTTATTGACTGCGACTCCTGATCAACTCGGTCATTACGGGCATTTCCTGCGTTTGCAACTTTTAGATCCAAGTCGCTTCCATAGTTATGAAACCTTCTTAAAAGAAGAAGAGCAATATAAACAGGTTGCAGAAATTGCCACAACCCTACTAAATCAAGCGGATTTAGACAAAGCTTCAAATCTTGAGCTATCAAAATTACTTGCCGATCCATTAAGCATTGAATTAATTGCAGAGTATTGCGCGAATCCAAATCGAGTTGAAACATCTGAAAAACTTATTTCTAGTTTACTTGACCGCCACGGCACTGGCCGAATCATGTTTAGGAACTCTCGCGTTGGTGTCAAAGGTTTTCCATCAAGACAAGTAACCTCTTATGGCCTACAGCGCACTGAAAGCTATTTAGACGACGTTGAATTTATTGGATTATTACCAGAATGTCACCACTCAACATTGCATGAGAAACGTTGGTGGGAACTCGACGCTAGAGTTGACTGGTTGTGTGACTTCTTAAAAGAGAACAAAGACAAAAAAGTGCTTATAATTTGTGCCCGAGCTGAAACAGCTCTTGCATTAGATGAAGCTATGTTTGAAAAAGAAGGCTTACGTACCACTGTATTCCATGAAGGTATGACTATTGTCGAACGTGATAAAGCTGCGGCTTACTTTGCCGATGAAGAAAACAGCGCTCAAGCGTTAGTTTGTTCAGAGATTGGTTCAGAGGGGAGAAATTTTCAATTCGCTCACCAGCTAGTATTATTTGATTTACCGGCCAACCCAGACTTATTAGAGCAACGAATTGGTCGACTTGATCGCATAGGCCAAACCGAAACGATTCAAATTCATGTACCGTTTTTAATCAATAGTGCACAGCAAAATTTGTTCAATTTTTATCACGATGCATTTAATGCCTTTGAGCAAACATCATCAACGGCTCGAATTGTATTTGAAGAAAACTCAGATCTAATTGACCAACTTATCAACGGAAAATTAAATGCGGAAGACTTTGAACAATTAGTAACAACTTGTCAGAAACGCAATTCTGAATTACGTAAAGATATCGAGCAAGGTCGCGATAGATTACTAGAGATCAATTCGGGTGGCGGCGATGCTGCCAAGCACATATCAGACAATTTAGAAGAAGCAGACGATTCTACGGATCTTATGAACTTTATGAATACCGTTTGGGATCAGTTTGGTGTTCAACAAGAAGAGATATCTACTTTTAGTAGTATTTTGACTCCTGGCGAGCATATGCTTAATGACCACTTCCCGGAATTAATGGAAGATGGTATGACAGTATGTTTTGACCGTGATACCGCATTATCAAAGGAAGACCAACACTTTTTATCGTGGGAACATCCAATGGTTACTGGTGCGTTAGAGATGCTCACCTCCAGTGATTTAGGTAATGTCTCTATTTGCCTTTTACCACACAAACAATTACCACCGGGTACGGTTTTATTAGAAGTTGGCTATTTATTGACGACAACAGCCCCAAAAAAATTGCAATTACATAGATATTTACCAAATACGTTGATCCGTGTTTTGCTAGATAAAAATGGCAACGACTTGGCTGATAAAGTTAAACAAGGAGCACTTGATCAAACTTTAAAAAATGCAAAAAAACAAGTGGCCTTACAACTGGTTAAAGCATTAAAAGATGATGTATCTTCTCTCCTAACACAGGGTGAAATTATTGCTAACAACTCTGCCGTAGCCATTAAACAAAATGCTAAAGCGAAGCTAATCGAATCTAGACAATCTGAACTTGAAAGATTAGAAGCGTTACAAGCCGTAAATCCGGCAATACGCGACGAAGAAATTAGTTTTTTGCAAACGCAAATTGACAGTTCATTAACAGAAATCGAATCGGCTCGTGTCCAATTAGATTCAATTCGACTAATCGTCGCTACTCAAGGTAAGTAAAAAAATGGGTGTCTAATGATTACATTCAATTATTTAGACACCCATCTGTCTTTTTCTAACAGTCTGTCAAAAAGCTTATTGTGACACCCATTAGAAAAGCTTATTGTGACACCCATTAGAACTTAACTAGAGCGTGTTATCAGGACACCCATTCAAACTAACTAAACTGACGGAATAAAAAGCACTAATTAGCTGTAAACCCGCTTATTCCTCACGCACTCGTTTAATTAAATAAAAACATCTCACTTAAGCATTGGGCAAATTCGTTTGGTGATTTATAATCCACCTAACAAAGACACCCACCAATAAATAGAAACTTTAAATGGCAATCTTGAATTACTCTCCTCCGATGGATCCATATTTACAGATACTTTATCGGGATGAGCACATTATCGCGTTAAATAAGCCTAGTGGGTTGCTATCTGTTCCAGGGCGTAAGTTATCCCATTTCGATTCTTTGATGTCACGCGTGCAGGCAGTTTGGCCAAACTCTGGTGTTGTACATCGATTAGATATGATGACTTCCGGTATTATGATCATGGCAATGCATAAAGATGCATTGAGGAATTTAAATAGGCAGTTCCAAGAACGACAAACGCAGAAAGAATATATTGCGAACGTTAGTGGTCATGTTGAAAATGATTCTGGAGAAATTGATCTGCCACTAATTTGTGACTGGCCTAATAGACCAAAACAGAAGGTATGTTACGACACAGGTAAGGCTTCTCTGACAAAATATATCGTTTTAGAAAGAGGACAAACAAGTGATATTGAATGGACTCGAGTAAAATTGATACCAATTACAGGCAGAAGTCATCAATTAAGAGTACATTTAAAAGAGTTAGGACATCCTATATTGGGGGACCGACTTTATGCTCCTCCACATATAATAGCAGCTGCAAATCGACTTAATTTACATGCTCAAATGTTGACAGTACACCACCCTTTGACCGACGATTTAATTAAGTTTGAAGAACCAGCTCCGTTCTAGCTAAATGAAGCGGATTCTTAAAACTAGTCGAGCCATCCCCAAAATATTTTCGATTATTTGACAAGTTACTTCGGCGTTTAGGAGGGCGTTCAGAATTCTGTGTCAGCCAAATTGTTTTAGATATCTAAGACATTATCCAAGCGCCCATCGAAGTGAATCGCCAGTTGAGACAATGTCATATTCCAGTTCTGGATGGGCATTGTCCATTTCTTAGAAGCATTTAATATCCCAGCATACAGCAGCTTTAGCAAGCTGTTTTCATTCGGGAACCCACCTTTTGTTTTCGTCAATTTGCGAAACTGCCGATGGACTGCCTCGATGGCGTTGGTTGTGTAAATTGCCTTGCGCACATAGTCGGGATACTTGAAGTACACCGACAGGTTAGCCCACTTATTGCGCCAAGAGCGCAATACGATAGGGTACTGCTTACCCCATTTCGTTTCCAGGCGGTCAAGCTCTGCCTCTGCGGCCTCTTTACTCACTGCACGGTAAACTGGTTTCAAGTCGGCCATGAACTCTTTCTGATGCTTAGATGCGACGTATTTGAGTGAGTTACGAATTTGATGGATCACACATTGCTGAACTTCAGTTTCTGGATAGATAGTGGCAATCGCTTCCGGAAATCCGGTTAGGCCGTCAACGCAAGCAATTAAGATATCTTCTACACCGCGATTATGGAGATCGGTCAGCACAGAAAGCCAGTAATTGGCACCTTCAGATTCGGATAAGTAGAGACCTAGTAGCTCTTTCTTTCCATCTACACCCAGACCTAAAATGGTGTATATGGCTTTGCTGACATAACGCCCGTCTTCTTTGATTTTGTAATGGATAGCATCGAGCCAGACAAAGGGGTAAACCGCGTCTAATGGACGTTGTTGCCATTCCTTCAATTCAGGAATAAGACGGTCAGTAACCGCACTAATCGTCGCTTCTGATACTTCGATACCATACAAGTCTTCGACATGGCCACGGATGTCACGATAGCTCATACCGAGCGAAAACATCGACAGTACTTTACGGTCGATTTCATCGGTTAACTTAGTTTGGTTTTTTCTGACAAGCTGAGGTTCGAAAGAGCCTGCTCGGTCTCGCGGTGTGTCTAATTCGAATTGGCCAGTAGGCGACTTGACCGTTTTCTTGCTGGTACCATTTTTTCGATTAGGTTTTGTATCTTCTTCTAAGTGTTGCTCTAACTCTGCTTTGAGCGCAGCTTCTGTAAGTTGTTTGATGAGTGGCGTTAGAACACCGTCTTTGCCCGTCAGGCCTTTACCAGATTTAAGTTGTTCTATAGCTTTGTTGAAATCGAAGTCTTGAGTCATGTGTCATTCCTGTTTTGTATATTTTATCGAAATGACACAGATTTCTAAACACTACCCGTTTAGAGCCAAAGCATTTGCAAAAACGGGTTAACGATTCGGTATTTCCAACAGCACCATGAAATAAGTCTTCAAAATAAGTTGTTGATGAATACCACTTATCTCTAATTACGTTTGCCATAGAAGACGTTTCACTCGATTTTTCAGAGCTGAAATCGTGTATTCGGTCACTAACAAGTTGGATATAAGAACTTTCACTTATTGCTAGCCCGCTTATATTTTTTTCAGTCAAGTACTGTAGTTTAGTTATTATTGAACCACTTCGATTTGCGTTTTCTCGCAATTTAATACTTGTGTAATGTGATGTTTTAATTGAACTCGCTATGCCGGCTCGATGTGGGTTTAAATCGACATAAACCATGCAGCATAAAACGGCTTGCTCATCTAGAAGGGCTTGTGACTTAAATCGCCCTTCCCAAAAGCGACCGGTACAATTGTCTTCCTTATTCGCCTTACGCGCCACAAATTCATTTAAACTTCGCATGAACCAGCTAATATCCATTAAACGAGACCGGTACACTTCCACTGTGTCCTCAACCATCCTTAGTTCAGCCTCCGACATGCCTCGTCCTGCATTTTTTGTATACCGTTGAGTTAAAATTGTTCCCTTAAATAATCGATGCCATCTACTAAGCACTTCCTGTGCACACCAATTTTGCGCTTTTTGGTGGTTGACATATAACACGCTATGCGTGTGATTATTCATGACTGCAAAAGCGTACACATCGATAGCGAATGAGTTAGGTAATTCTAATAGTTTATTTTGAACCCAACTTCGGCGATGCTCGTAGTTTCGTCCTGAAACTGGATCAAGCCCACACAAATACGCCCGACGAACACAACGGGATACGCAGTGATAAAATCGAGTTGCCTCGATATTAATCTGTCGTTTCCTTGCTAACGCCATGCTTTTCCTCACAATCTAACTTCGATAGACAAAATTGCCATTTCCATATGGCTTTCGCTCCCTGCACAATTAAGATGGCCTAATTTTGTAAAGAAGTCACCTGTACCTAGGTACAGTTTTTATGCTTAAAATGAAATAAATTGGGAAGGGTTATGTAACACTTTGATTTTATGTTATTTATTTAACAGACCAATCTGGAGATTTCCCACCTGATTTAGATGTCACTCGGATACCGTCAATTCTCATGTTTTGGTCAACAGCTTTGCACATATCAAACAGGGTCAATGCAGCAACATTAATAGCCGTCAACGCTTCCATTTCTACACCAGTATTGCCCTTTACTTTACATAATGACACTATTTTTATGCGGCCTTTATCTTCTTCTACCTCAAAATCAACATCAATTTTAGTCAATAATAAAGTATGGCAAAGAGGGATAAGATCGGCGCATCTTTTTGCTCCCATAATGCCTGCAATTCGGGCTGTAGAAATCACATCGCCTTTTTTATTGGTATGTTCAATAACTTGCTTCATCGCTTCGTCATTTATATAGATAAAACCCTCAGCAGTAGCGATCCTATTTGTAATTTTTTTATCGCCAACATCCACCATCGATGCTTGGCCTTGATCATTAACATGGGATAACTTTGCCATTTTACCCCCTTGTAGTGCAAAACGAATTTGTCACCTGACCAACAAAATTACATGGTTTATAGGTCGAATCAAGTTGTGACGAAATAATACTCCAGGCAGTTTTACATGCACCTGTTGAACCTGGCATGCAAAAAATTACCGTTCTATTTGCAATGCCAGCCAACGCTCTTGATTGAATTGTTGAAGTGCCAATTTCTGTGTACGAAATATGTCTGAATATTTCACCAAAGCCTTCAATTTTCTTGTCAAAAAGGGGTTTCAAAGCCTCTGGAGTAGAATCTCTACTAGTAAAACCAGTGCCGCCAGTCGTTAATATAACATCAACGTTGTTGTCGGCTATCCAGTTGGAAACCGTTGCTCTCATTTGATAAACATCATCTTTAACTATTTCTTTTGCATAACATTCGTGACCATCGTCTTGCAAAGCAGTAACTAAATAGTGACCACTGGTATCATTCGATTCGTTGCGACTGTCTGATACGGTTAATACGCATACTTTGAGTGCTGTTTTTTCATTTTCACTAGTTGTCATTTATTTACCTTCATTCACAGTTTTTATATACCAATTGTACTTCGAAAGCTGATCCGCATCCAAAAATCTACCAAATTTGGATATATCCGCAACGATAATAGATGGAAATTGTAAGTCAATATATTGTGCCTAAAGATTATATCCGCCGGACGATTTAGTCCTATTCTCATTTTTACTATGATAGCGATTATTCAATGATAGCCGCAGACTCTACAATTCAATGCAAATAACTTAATAACAACATTTTAAGAATCAATAAGTTCACTCTAAAGCTTAGATGGGTGTCTTGATAACAGCGGCCCTGAAATTGATAAGTTCGCTCAAAAATTTAGATGGGTGTCTTAGTTATTGCAGGCATAAAAAATCCGGCACTCAGGCCGGATTTTTTAAATGTATCAAACTTTAATTTGAGCATTGCTCAATCAATAGAGTTCCAACATTATTCCCTTGCGCAGGATTTTCTTCGTTTAGAGTTAATAAGAAACTATACTTACCATCACTTAACGTAGTTTGGTTATTAGTCGTTCCCGCGCCTTTATAGGCTACATCATAGCTGACACCTACAATTAGATCGCCAGTCTCAATTTCGCCCGACGAATTTTGAGCCCACAACTGTGTAGTCCACGAACCATCATTTGATGCTAGCTTAAACGGGAAACTACCATTGAAGTTCGCTACCGCTTTATATTGATTACTTCCAATATAAACGAGTTCAAATTCTGGTTTTGGGTCCCACCCGCTGTGTTCGCCGCGAACAAACAACTTGCCCCCTGTAATTGCAAATGGTGCATCACCCGCTGATATAGGTGCTTCACAACTCACTAATGCATTTTGCAGTTTTATAGACAGTATCGGCGTAACGCCCGACACATCTATGGTGATTGCATAGGTCCCGGCTTGAGTAATGTCAGTGCCGAAGTCATTGTTGCCTCCATCGGTAATAACATTGGAATCACCTGCGACCACTACATCAGAAAATGACAAGTCCACATCTGTGCTATTCATGTCGGCAATATCAAAAATAATACTTGCCGCACTAAGCGTTGCCGCCGCTGTATAAACACCACGCCCGTCATATTCAAATGCCAATTTATCAGACGCAAAGCCGCTTCCAAAAATCGGCGTGTCGCCGTAAGGTGAATTAACATAATCTGGGTCAACTGCTAATCCAATAGACTGCGCATTCCCCTGTGCCTTAACAAATACAGCAATAGTATGAGCTGGGATACTAAACGTTCCCACACCGCCGGATTCAACAAAAGATGCCGTTTGAACTATCGTATCCGCGCTGCTCAGTTGAACAGGATGTAAGGTAAATCCAGACGCTGATGAAATAGCGTGACTGACAGTATTTGCTGTGCCATTGACAGCGACAACCAATGCATCATTATTTTCATCCAAATCAGTTAAACCTGTTCCGTCATCAATACTCATCATAATCAAACCTTTTGTTTGATTAGGACCGGTATTGTGGAAACCAACGCGGCGGATAACTTGGCTTTCATCTGTCAATCTAAATAGCGGGCTCGATTTACGAATTTGTAAAAACTCATTAAATACCGCACTGCTTCGCTCTATTTGCTGTGATGAAACCGCTATGTTTGCGTTTGCAGAAATCGCAGCTTTAAAGTCACCACCAAGCTCAATTGGTAAGCCTACATTCCAATTATTAGACATATTAGTGTAGTCAACACGGTTGTACCAATCACCAGCATCATAGGTATTGCGGTCCATCGATTTAGATCGCAACTTATCAATAGCCAACTGGAAGAAAGGTATTCCTTGGCTAACTAATGGAATTGCGGCAGACAAGCTGTGTATACGAACACGAGTATCACTATCTATTTCAGGCGCCAAATTACCTTCATATTGTAAATTATCCCATAATGACTCGTTATCATGCTTAGACACATAGTTAATTATATCAGCAGGGTCTAAAGCATATGATGATTGGGCAAAGTTTTTACCTAGTTTCTTAGCGCCATTTTGGTCTACTAATTCAAAGTTTTTCAATGTTCCAGCCATACCTAATCGAATATGATCAATATCTGACAGACTAGATGACGATTTACTTAGTGCTGCACTTCGTATCGTATCACGAGGACGGTCATTAAATGACCCTATCTCGGTATTGGCAATGTTTGCTTGAGTCGCCTGCTTGAATAATCGATTACCAGCAACTTCGCCCCAGTCCCAGCCTTCGCCGTAGAAATACGTATCTGGATCAATTGCTGCAACCGCTGTGCGACCATCTAAAAGAACGTCCAACGGCATATGCCCCATAATATCAAATCGGAATCCATCTAAGCCATAATATTGGGCCCAATGTACCAACGAATCGATAACAAATTTACCCATCATACGATGCTCTGTTGCCGTGTTTTCACAACATGTTGAACGCTCGATGTCACCCGTAACTTCACTGTAGCGGTGATAATAACCAGGGACTAATTTGTCAAAAACAGAATTGTCATATAGACCCGACGATGCAGTGTGGTTATAGACTACATCTAACACAACTCTTAAACCTTTTTCATGCAGAGCTTGCACCATTTCTCTAAATTCTTTTACGCGAACAACACCGTCTGGATCAGAAGAGTAGCTGCCTTCTACAACATTAAAGTGATGCGGGTCATACCCCCAGTTAAAACCATCCATACCACGAAGTGAGTTAACTAAATCTTTCGCTTCATTGGTCGCCGGATCGTAACCGTCTAAAACGTCAATAATAAGAGCTGAATTTGATGCCACCCCACAAACTGGTGCTGAGCCATTACGTGCACATAATTCACCAACTGTGCTAGTTAATTCAATGCGCTTAGTTTCGTCTTCTTCAATACTTGCAATATCATTTGCTGGCAACATATGAAAATGTGTTAAGCCCGATGACGCTAATGTTGAAAGGTATGTATTCGCATCCGTACCGGCTTCTGTAAACGCCATGTATTTACCGCGATTGCTCACAGAAGTCGTTGTGTCAAATATACTAAAATCACGAATATGCGTTTCTAATATCGTTGCATCTTCAATGTTTTTCACAGTAGGTATTGTATGGCTATCCCAATTTGTAGGCTTTAAGTCATCGTCTGATAAGTTCACAAACTGCGAATAGCGACCATTTGTAGAGGTATTCACTGAATATGGGTCTGTGGCTTCTGTTGTTACAACCGCTTTCGAAACCGGGTGATAAACTTCAACAGAAAATCGATAAAAATGTCTGTCGTAACTTTCGTTCTCAGTTGTTGCATACGACCAAACACCTGTCTTATCGTCGTAGTTCATATCATGAGTTGCAATTAAAGATTTGTTGGCTGCATAAACTTTGAGTTTTAACGCTTTTGCTGTAGGCGCCCATGCTTTAACGCTAATCACATCACCGTTATAAGTTACCCCTAAATCAGTAACTTCATCTGCATCATCTGCACCAAATGTATAAATCGCATCTAACGCTTTTGCACTTTGAACGTAAGTCGCTGAAATAGGTTCGTCTCCACTGAAAGAAGCTAAAACCAATTGCTGTTTTAGCATCGATTTTTGCTCAGCTAAAGTAGCGTCGAAACTATATGCTTTCCAACCTGCAACTAAATGTGGAACTCTTAATTTCTGCGCATCCGTTAATGTAGTTAATGTTAGAGTAAGACTATTAACGGCTGAGAACGTATTATCGAGTTTACCTTCGTCGTCAAACACGATACGTAGGTCATCGCCCTCTCCGTTCCAAAGTACAGTATTTTCGTCAATCCAATGCGCTGACGCATTCTCAATTTTAAATGGCACTTCTGTTGTCACGTCATTAGGATCATGAAAAATTCCATTACCTGAAACGATAAATGCCCAACGAGAATCTGCTAGCGTTAATTTGTGGTCAACATCATCTGGGTCCTTATCATTGCCACTGTGTAAAATGTAATTTAAACATGTCGCACCATCTTTTGTATCAACAATCCAATAAGCACCATAATTATCATCTACACCGTCATGAGAAAGCCCAGCATCCCACTCAGTTCCAGAAGTAGCATCAAAATCGAAATAGCCATCACAAGTTTCGTTATTCCATGCATGGATTTTCCAAGCGGAATAATCGCCATCGTCACGTTTATAATAAAATACAGCTTGGCTGTCTGTCGGAACAATACTTGGTGCAACAGAATTTGAATTTTTAACAACTGTAACTGTAATTTCTAACTCTGATTGCTCAGTAACTAATGCGTCGTCTTGAGCGACAAGCGTGATCTTGTAATTAGTAAGATTTTCAAATATCAGTTTGGTGCTATCCGTGATGGTAATTTCGCCCGTTGTCTGGTCAATTGCGAAAATACTTTGAGGATCGACAAGGCTCCAATTGATAGTATCCCCATCAGGATCATTACCCACTGCAGAGTAAACGGTGGTCCCATTACTTGTTGCTTCAATTACAGAAAAACCAGCACTAGAAGTTATCACTGGCGCTTGGTTTAGCACGATAGAATTCACATTAACGCTTATAGTTAAACTCGAACTAAGTGGCGAAGTCGCACTGTCTGTTGCGGTAATAGTTATTTGATACGCCGCTAAGTCTGCTGCAATAAGTTTAGCGGCATTTTGAACGGTAATTTGACCGGTACTTGCATCAATCGAGAAAATGCCTTCGTTGTCGGATAACTCCCAGGAAATTGCATCACCTTCGGCATCTGAAGCTGATGCAGTGTAAACACTAGTTCCATTTACGGTTCCTTCGTTCAACGTCAGCGTCGAAGCCGAGTTAATTGTTGGCGCAGTATTAACCGCTTCACTTATACAAGCCGTTTTATCTGAATTTAAAACTAATGGTGCGCGACAAGTCAAATCTTCAGGATCTGATGAATCGCTACCCCCACTGCATGCCGAAATAACGCTTATAATGCCTAAACATATTGCTGACCTTGTCAGTTGATGCCTGCTCTTCATTTGTTGAACCCTGCTTATTTTTATAATTTCTTTCGTACACTATATGAATATTTGAAGCTAGATTCTGCTGAATACGTATGTATGAAAATTCAATAAAAGTCATACCGATTGTCGATATTTAAAGTAAACACTTGGGTGGGTGTCCTGATAACTTGGGTGGGTGTCCTGATAACTTGAGTGGGTGTCTTGCTAACTTGGGTGGATCTCCTGATAACTTGAGTGGGTGTCTTGCTAACACCCTCACAATTTACTTAGTTTAAGTGGCGTTTAATCTGTGGAATGTTTTCTAAAGCCGTTTTATTAGTCGGATCTAATTCCAATGCAGCTTCTAAATAAGTTAAAGCTTTGTTTAATTTCCCTACTTCTGAATAAGCATGAGCTAATGCAAGCCGCGCGTTTACATCTTTTGGGTTTTCGATTAACACCCGCTTTAAAAAACGAATTGCTTCAAGCGGTTTATTCCCCTGGATAAGCTGAATCCCTGTGTTAAAACTCCTCTCAGAGTCATTTGGAATTGCATCAGCCAACAATTTTGCGGTGCGTAAATATAATTCAACATCATTGTTTTTCTTCGCTAGTTTTTGCGTTTCAGTCGCTAACGTCATCCAGTCAATTTTTTTCTTATAAGCGGCAAAGCCAATTTCATCAAGTTCGTTAATTTTGAGCGGTAACACGACTCGTTTAGGTTCATCAGTGAACGGGTAATCTGCCATAAGACCCGCGATTTTAGCAGCACCCCAATACACCTCAGCTCGCAATAAAGGGATGTCACTTTGGGCTTGGCTACGTGGGATTTCGTTCCGGAACTTACCAAATAATTCAGACTTTTTTAATGCAGTATAAAATACATCTGAAATCTCAAAGTAACCTTTAACTGTTGGATGCAAGTGTTCGATCATAACACTCTCATCTATAATTCCCTGTGGAGATGCCCGCTCTAACGCCAAATTTGCATCCACAAAGATTGCCGAAAACTCTTCCGCTAACTTTTTAATAATACCGTTAATTTCATTTGGACCTCGAAACCTGAGCAAATCATTTTGTCGCGCGGCTTCAAAATGTTGTTTCGCTAGTGGAATGTTGAATTTCGACAAATTGTATTGCCCTAGCCAGTAATGTGCGTTAGCGCTACGTAGATTTGCCATTGCGTGTAAAACTTCAAGTTCACCTTGTTGCAACATAGGCGCTTGGGTTTTCGCGTTTTGCGTTAATGCAAAACGAGCTAATGCTAATTTAATCTCTTCAGTTCCATTAATACTACGGTGGGTGTCTACGCTATTTCTGATGTTTGTTTGTTGAGTCTCTTGATTCAAATTTGAATGGGTGTCTTGATAATAATCTTGAGTCTCTTGATTTAAATTTGCTTGGGTGTCTTGATAATTATCAGAGCTCACTTTTTTTGAAGCTAAAGCGTTTACAACATCATCGACAGAGATGGGCTTTGACACAAAGGGGGCTTGGTCGACAAGATTACTGCCTATAGAACTAATAAAAACAGGGATACCAGCACGTTGGTATTTTCCAAGTAACAGTGCCATATTGCCTTCAAACTGTGCTAAACCGGCGTTAAATAGGTCTGAATCCACTTCAATATTTTTGTGTTTGGCTACTTTAGCCATTACAGTACGTGACGTTCCCGTTGATTGATCCATCTCAGGTTGAGCAAACCAATAATAAATGCGCTGCATCAATTGGAATATTCTTAAGTCCTTGAGTTTAAGGTACATCAAGGTCGCTCCTCGTGAGTTGGCCGCCGTGTAATTGCTCCCTACACCGAGAATCCCCAAATACTCATTGTGACCCGCATAAATTAGTACTGCATCCGGTTTTTGCTCAATGATCTCATCGGCAAAATCCAGCAATGTATAACTATTTACCGCGGAAAGTGCAGTATTCACCACTTCAACGGTTTGTTCGGGAAAGGTTTGTTTTAGTCGATAATCCAACATTCCAGCAATCGAAGCCCCTAACCCATATGGAAAGCCGGCGGCTGTTGAACCCCCTTGAACAAATAGTCTAATCCCGTCTTTGGGTTTTTTCTTCAAAAAGAAATTAGGTTCAATCGTGACGTTCGGTGCTAATTTATCGTTGGCAAAATAACGTCCGACAACTTGCGGCATGGGTAACAAATAATGAGGCGCGGCTGGGTTTTCAATAAATAAAGGTATCGACTTACCAAATCCAGAAAATCGAAGCGCAAACTCAATGGCAACAAAAAATAATATTGGTATTAAAAAAGCAATTACTCGAAACACCCAAGTTTTAGTTTTCATTTTTTAGCCTTATTGCTTGTTCAACTTTTCCGATAAAAAAATCCACTCTACTCGTATCTTTCAACTTTGCTTTCGCCTTAATTAACAAACTTAAACTGCTATCAAACTGCTTCAACAGAAAATAATTATGGGCTAGATTTAATATATAATTTTGATTATCTGGGTCCAACTTTAACGCTCGTCGTTGGTAAAATGTTGATATTGGTATGTCGCTAATTTGTCGGTAGATTAACGCTGCATCATTTGCCGCAATTGGTGAGTTTATTAGCGCGTCCGACAATACACCATATACTTTAGCTGCCTGTCCTAACTGTTTATTTGCTTTATAAATTGATATTAATTTCTTTTGTTGGGCTATCCAATCTATACCTTGTGCTCGTTCGATCAAAAGGTAATCTATTTCTGATCTTGGCGTGAACTCAGGTAACGGCTCAAATTTTACTTTAAATGGATAATCGCTCTTTAATTGTTTAATTTTTAGTTGCGCCCATGCTTCATCAAATTCAGTTACAGGGACATCCAACCAAGCTTTTTGGCGTGTTACGGAAGTATATTCATCCCCAATCAAACCGGTATTTTTAATTGCCGTATAGAAACTTTCAGCCAGAATAAAATAACCTCTCAAAGTCGGATGTACATGTTCTAACATAAGTTGTTGATCAATGATCCCTAACCTCGAATCTTGCCGATACAACTGTTCTACATTAACTAGACTGACACCGTCTTCAGCCGCGAGGTCGCTGATGACTTGATTAAACGCACTCGGTGCCCTAAATCGAAGCTGATCGAGGTCTTTTGCATTAATAAATTGCTCCAAAGCCTCATTGAATTTACGATTATTAACAAATGATAATGCGGAAAGATAAGCTTTACTTGCGTCATCATCGGTTTTATTTAACAAATGAATTTGCTCAGTTGATAAGTCACTCGACTTGACAGCTTGCTGCCAATCAACCTTCCCAATACTCGAAAACGGTGGCTGGTCCTGCTCATTACTGACTAAGTTCGCCAACAAAACGGGGATCTGTTGTGCTTTATACTTGCTCAGTATAACTTTCAAATTATCCCGAAATTGTTCAATACCTTTATGATATAGCGGACTGTCGTACGCGATATGTTGCCCCTTCGCTACTTTCGACATTAAAGAGCGAGATGGCTCATTGCCATCTTTGGATAATTCTCCATTCCACCATGTATACAAAGTTTGAACGAGTTGATACAGTCGCAAGTCTTTAAGCAGCAAAAATGCCAACGTTGCACTTCGCCCTCCTCTAGCCGCAAATGTAGAGCCTACGCCCATTACGCCCAAATACTCATTATGTCCGGCGTAGATCAAAATAAGATCAGGCTCAATTTCGATAATCTCATCAACAAAATCCATCAAAGTATATGAGTTAACAGCAGCCATTGCGGTATTAATTACTTCAATATTTTTGTGAGGATACGTCCGTTTAAATCGTTGCTCTAACATACCTTGCAGGGAGCCAAACCGGCCGTATGGAAATCCAGCTGCTGTACTTCCTCCTTGCACAACAATTCGAAAAGTAGTTTCAGCTTTGTTCTTTTGAAAGAATACGGTGTCAGGACTGACATTTGGAGCCGCATTTGGATTTGCAAAGTATCGTTGGATTATATTTGGGTTAGTTTGGAGATAGCCTGGCATATCAGCACTTTCAACAAACAACGGAACGGTCTTACCAAACCCAAACGTTCGTAAACCAACTTCAGCCAATCCCAACAATACAAATGGAATAATGATCGCGATGAGATAAAAAACAGGCCGAGTCGTTCGTGTCGTCAAAAGGAAATACTACCAAGTAATTCAATACATAGGTATGCAACGGTAGCGAATGAGGTCGATTGCCGCAAGGTAAAAGTGCTAGACTCATTAGTTAATACGAATGCATAAATTGCCAACTAAGACATCTATGACAAAAAAAATTCTCGGTATCTCAGCTTATTATCACGACAGTGCTGCAGCGATTATCGAAGACGGTAAAATTATTGCTGCCGCGCAAGAAGAGCGTTTTTCCCGCAATAAGCATGACCCCAACTTTCCTGCACAAGCAATTCAATTTTGCCTAGATGACACTAATTGCAATTTAGAGCAATTAGACGCGATCATTTTTTATGACAAACCCTTACTTAAATTCGAGCGGTTATTAGAAACCTACTTTGCCAATGCTCCCTTTGGTATTCGTTCATTTATTCGCGCAATGCCTATTTGGTTAAAGGAGAAACTGTATTTAAAGAGCATTTTGCGTCGAGAATTGAGGAATTTGGCCGGATTGGATAAAAAAGCCAAACTACCAACATTATTATTTAGCGAACATCATCTTTCACATGCTGGCTCAGCATTTTTTCCATCGCCATATGAAGAAGCGGCAGTTTTATGTTTGGATGGTGTTGGGGAATGGGCAACCTCAACAGCCTGGTCAGGAAAAGAAAATAAACTGTCACCTATTTGGGAAATTCAATTCCCACATTCTCTTGGACTCCTCTATTCGGCATTTACCTACTACTGTGGATTTAGGGTTAATTCCGGAGAGTATAAACTAATGGGTTTGGCACCTTACGGTGAACCTGTTTACGTTGACAAAATTCTAGATAAACTTATCAATGTTCATGACGACGGCAGTTTCGACTTAGACATGTCTTACTTCGATTATGCCGTGGGCGATCGTATGACAAACAGTAAGTTCGATAAACTATTTGGCGGGCCCGCTCGTTTAAGTGACTCCGAAGTAAGCCAAAAAGAAATGGATTTAGCCCGTTCAATACAGGTTGTCACTGAGGAAATCGTTCTTAAAATTGCCAAACATTTATATACACTTGTGCCTTCAAAAAACCTTTGTTTAGCCGGTGGCGTCGCCCTAAATTGCGTTGCTAATGGTCGATTACTTAGAGATGGTCCTTATGAAAACATATGGATCCAACCGGCTGCGGGTGATGCCGGCGGCGCATTAGGTGCCGCATTAGTTGCCTGGCATCATTATTTTGAGCAACCTCGATTAATTGACTCTTCGAACGACTCTATGTTTGGAAGCTATCTAGGGCCATCTTATTCAAATGAACAAATCAATGCAGAAGTTGAGAAGCAAAAGTTAGTTGCGAACAGTATAAGCAATGAAAATCTTTATGATCATGTTGCAAAATTAGTCGAGCAGGGAAATGTTATTGGTTGGTTCCAGGGGAGAATGGAATTTGGTCCGCGTGCCTTAGGTAACCGTTCTATTATTGGTGATCCGCGAAATGTAGCAATGCAGTCGACAATGAATTTAAAAATAAAATACAGAGAGTCTTTCCGCCCCTTTGCTCCCGCCGTATTAGCCACTGACGTCGCAAAATATTTTGACCACGATGTTGAAAGTCCCTATATGTTATTCGTCGCAAACATTAAAAGTGAGCTAAAGCTTAAAACCGACAACGCGCTATTTGGTATAGACAAACTAAATCAAAAACGTTCGACACTGCCGGCGATTACCCATGTGGACTACAGTGCCCGTATACAAACGGTTCATGAAGATACCAATCCAGAATTCCATAATTTGTTATCTTCATTTAAAGCAAAAACAGGATGTGGTGTATTGGTTAATACGTCATTTAATGTTCGTGGCGAACCACCTGTCTGCTCCCCAAAAGATGCTATTCGATGTTTTTTGGCTACAGAAATGGACTACTTGGTAATGAACAATATTGTACTAGCTAAAACTGATCAGCCGCAGTCTGCAATAGATGTCGCTAAATCTATTAAATTTGATATGGATTAAACGATGTTTTCTCTGATGACAAATAAAACTCACTCATCCACCTTTGATAAATACGATTCGCCTCGGTGTAGCAGAATTAGGTTTAATCTTAAAAATAACGCAGACACATACATGAATTTGCCAGCAAATAACATGGACCCCCATGCAACCCCACCGGTAATTAACCCCGTAAATAACGTTGACACCCATGCAAGTTCGACGGTAATTAATCCAGTAAATAACATGGACACCCATGCAAACCCGCTGGTAATTAACCCAGTAAATAACGTTGACACCCATGCAAACCCGCTGGTAATTAACCCGGTAAATAACATAGAAAATAACATAGACACCCATATAAACCCGCCGGTAATTAATCCAGTAAATAACATGGACACCCATGCAAACCCGCCGGTAATTAATCCAGTAAATAACGTTGACACCCATTCAAACCCGCTGGTAATTAACCCAGTAAATAACGTTGACACCCATGCAAACCCACTGGCAATTAACCCAGTAAATATCGTTGACACCCATATAAATTCACCTGTAATTAACCCAGTAAATAACGTTGACACCCATGCAAGTTCGCCGGTAATTAATCCAGTAAATAACGTTGACACCCATGCTAACCCGCCGGTAATTAATCCAGTAAATAACATGGACACCCATGCAAATTCGACGGTAATTAATGCCGCAAATAACTTGGACACCCATGATAATTATTTAACAGTCCTACCCATCTTTAGCAAAATAGAGGGAATGAATCTATGAATAGACCCGACTTAAATGAACTCAAGTCATTTGCATTGACAATGAGCTGGGCGTTTCCTGTCATATTTGGGGCGTTCCTGCCTTGGGTATTTTCCTATAACTGGCAACTTTGGCCTTTTGCTATCTCTGTTGTTTTAATGTCGTTGTACTTAGTCAAACCGAGTCTTATTTATTACCCATTTAAATTTTGGAGTGTGATTGGTGGGGTAATGGGATGGATTAATACTCGAATTATTTTGAGTTTAAGCTTTTATATATTGATCGCGCCTTTAGGGGTTGTACTGCGCTATTTTGGAAAACTTCAATACAAATCAAAAATGCCAACGAATGCAACTTCAAATTATGTCAAACCTGAGGCAGAATCGAGTAAGAACAATTTGGAGAATCCGTTTTAATGATTGAATTTATAACTGACCTTTGGGCATTTTTAAAAGTCCGCAAAAAGATCTGGCTCATGCCTATCATTGTCATATTAAGTCTGCTTGGCGGGTTAGTAGTTGCAACACAGCAATCAGCTTTAGCAACCTTTATCTATACGTTATTCTAATTTAAAGGGGAAACTTCCCCTTTTTATTTTTGCCACTCATTTTGAGCTTTGAGTAGGTTCTAAATAACTTTCCAACCATTTAAAATGATTGTTTTGTGAATTAATAAACTACACAAAATTCAAAACCAGTTTCTGCATTGAAAACAGCGCTATTTTAAGTTACTTGATATTATTCGTGATATTTTCGAATAACAGCGACTTTTCCATCTTCAATTTCAAGCACTTCCATCATAACCTGCGAATAGGCTATTTCCTGATTATTTTGCGGGTGGATTCCTTTTACGGAATTCTTGTACCTAATCGCGATTGCAGAGTGATTAAAGACAAATACATTTAACAATTCAGCTTTGTACTCTGTATGCGCGCCCATATAGAACGTCATGCCCTTTCTCATCGCTTGTTTGCCATCTGGTTGACGCGAATCGTCGGTGACATACGGAAGATGTGAATGACCAATATCATCTTTAAGCAAGGCTAAATAATCTTCTAGTGCTTCGGGAGTCGTACCGGGTAATTGAGTCTTTACCATAGTGTCGAAATAAGTTTGAGCAAATTTTTTCAAATCTAACTCTTTTGCATCCCCATGAGCAAAGACGGTGGTCGAGAATACAAAACATAAACTGACTAATAACCACTTTTTCATAAACTTTCCTATTTTAATGTTTTACCTATATTTGAAATTTTCGTTTAAAAACGTTTGTCTAAACAGCAATTTAGCACAAACATTATCCAACATAACAATATACCTCATTCCCTCTAAACTATTTTACTTAGAACTGAATAACTTTAGTATTTACAGCGATCTATGTAACCAAAAAATAGACTTAAAGATCACTGCATACTTGATTATCAATAAAATATAACGATTCACATCATATAGTACATAGAATTTAAGACTCACAGCTTAAATAAAATTGATGAGTTTCACCGTTTCTTTCCCATAACCGAAAAAATTCCAAAATAGCTTATTAGAGCTTAACACTTGAGAAACCTCCATAGCCACACCAGAATTTCAATACTAGCGGTCACCAAGGGGCTTTTTACGTAGTCATTTTTTTAAAACGTGTTTCTGATAACAAATGAATAGTGAGCTATTATATTGGAGCAAACGTTACTCACCTAGCCCAACCATTTCTATCCAATCTGGCGCGACAGAGCCGTCTTTTTAGTTGAGTAAACTGGTGATCGCAACTGAATATTCTGCGCAGTGATGGATATAATACAAGTTAGACGTATTTAAAATGAAAGTCTGTAATCTTGGTTTAAATGCCAAGCATAAAAAAAGGAGCACTATGTGCTCCTTTAATAATTAGCTTTTTGCTGCGCCGCAATTGTTGCCACGCAGGTGCATCGGCTAAGAAGTTCTTATCTTTTTTGCAACTTCTCTTTGATACGTGCTGATTTACCAGAACGCTCACGCATGTAGTAAAGTTTAGCGCGACGTACATCACCACGACGTTTAACTTCGATGCTTTCGATAACAGGGCTGTGCGTTTGGAATGTACGCTCAATACCTTCACCGTTAGAAATCTTACGAACTGTAAAAGCAGAATGTAGACCACGATTTTTCTTCGCTAGAACGAAACCTTCAAACGCCTGTAGACGTTCTTTAGCACCTTCTCTTACTTTAACTTTTACAACTACCGTGTCACCAGGGCCAAATGCCGGGACATCAGTTTTCATTTGCTCTTCTTCAAGAGCTTTAATGATATTTTGACTTACTTTGCTCATTATATTCTCACTTTTCTAGTTTCACTGTCCTACTTAGCTTCACATTTTGTTTCGTCGTGTTCGGTTTGGAACGCGGCTAACAACTTCTGCTGTTCGTCAGTCAGAGCTAGATGATTAATTAAATCTGGTCTTTTCAACCAAGTTCTTCCAAGCGATTGTTGTAATCGCCATTGACGGATTTTTTCATGATTACCGCTAAGTAACACGTCAGGTACCCGTTGACCATCCAGAACCTCTGGTCTGGTATAATGCGGACAATCTAGCAAACCATCTGCGAATGAATCTTGCTCTGCTGAGAGTTTATGTCCCAACACACCAGGTATCATCCTCGACACTGCATCTATCAGTGTCATTGCCGGTAGTTCACCGCCGCTCAGAACAAAATCACCAATCGACCATTCTTCGTCAATTTCCGATTGAATAACTCGTTCATCTATTCCCTCGTATCGACCCGCAACCAACACTAATTTATTATGTTGGCTAAGCTGTTTTACGCCTTCATGGTCTAACTTTCGTCCCTGAGGAGAAAGATAAATCACTTTTGCCCCTTCACCAGCAGCCTGCTTTGCAGCATGAATCGCATCGGTCAAAGGTTGCACCATCATTAACATTCCTGGACCACCACCGTAAGGTCGGTCATCCACTGTACTGTGTCTGTCATGGGCAAAATCACGAGGATTCCACGCATTAAAGTCAATCGTACCGTTTTTAATGGCTCTGCTAATTACCCCTTGTTGGGTAATGGCATCAAACATTTCTGGAAAAAGCGTTATTACGCCTAACCATAATTGACAATTCACGATCCTAAAACCATCAATGTCAAAAACCCGGATCCCAGTCCACCGTAATGGTGTTCTCTTCCTTGTTAACTGAAAGTATTACATCATCCTGGATGTATGGGATTAACCTTTCGGTTTTACCAAATGCGTCGGTCGGATTTGCATCCACTACAAGAACATCATTTGATCCCGTTTCCATAAGGCCAGATACTTTTCCTAAATCGTACCCTTTGTCGGTTTTTACTAACATGTCTTTTAAGTCACGCCAATAAAACTCGTCATCAGACAATTCAGGCAGTTGGTCGGCTGTTACATAAATTTCGCCATGAAGCCAAGCTTCAGCATCATTCATGTTGTCAACACCGTCAAACTTCGCAATCAAACCCTTGTTGTGTCGGCGCCACTCGGCGACCTTCACAAAACGATCACTGCCATTAAGCGTTACACGCCATGGTACGTAATCAAAGATCCCTTCAGGGACCTCAGTGTAGGCGTTAATCTTAAACCAGCCTTTGATGCCATATGATGCACCAATTTTTCCAACTAGAATGTATTCTTCGTTTTGAGACTGACTCATTTTATTACCTTCACTTTCTGCTAATAATCGTATTGATTAAGCCGCTTTTTTTGCGTCTTTAACGATTTTAGCAACGCGATCAGAAACCTGCGCGCCAACACCAACCCAGTATTCGATACGATCTAAGTCAATGCGTACTTTCTCTTCTTGACCTGCTGCAATCGGGTTGAAGAAGCCAATTTTCTCGATGAAACGACCGTCACGTGAACGGCGGCTATCTGCAACTACGATTGAGTAGAATGGACGTTTTTTCGCGCCACCACGAGCTAAACGAATAGATACCATAATTTCCTCAATTATTACTTTTAGTTACGGCGAATTACTCGCCCCCTAGTTTGGACACCCCAAAAAAGGTCGCGCAATTGTACGGATTTTGAGTTAAATTTCAAGTTGTAATTGACTATTAATAGCGGATTATCTTGTTAGGCAGATATCTAGCTTAGATCTTACTTAGAATGTGGCGATGTCTGGTTTTTTTCGCGTATTTGATTATCATGGCATTTACTCATTTAAATGCGTGATAAATTATCTTTTATATGAACTTTGACCGACCCATCATCATACTTGCAGCACCTCGCTCCGGTAGCACACTGTTATTTGAAACCTTAATGGCGACAAAAAACCTTTATTCTATCGGTGGAGAAAGCCACGCCGTAATTGAACATATCCCTGAATTAAGCACAGTTGCAAACGGTTATATTTCCAATACATTGACCAAAAACCACGCGACTAGCGATGTAACGTTTTTATTGAAACAACGGTTCTCAATGGGTTTACGTGACCGAGAAGGACGACCGCCGAATAAACAACAGGCGGTTCGATTTTTAGAAAAGACCCCTAAAAATGCGTTGCGAGTCGAATTCTTAAATCACGTTTTTCCTGACGCTTTATTTATTCATTTAGTCCGTGACCCTTTACCGAACATCAGCAGTATAATAGAAGCATGGCAATCGGGCAGGTTTCGAACATATCCGCAACTGCCAGGGTTTAATGGCGAATGGTCGTTATTATTGCCAGACAATTGGCAGACCATGGTCGGTTCTCCGGTGGAAAAAATTGCGAGCTTCCAATGGCACGCCTGTAATCATTCAATTACAGAAAGTCTAAAAAATATTAGCGAAAATAGAAAAATAACAATTAATTACGCTGACCTACTCGCAAACCCGCTAGAGATGGTTAATCGACTCTTACAATTCTCCGGCCTCGTTTTAGACCAACATTTAGAGGCGAAGGTGACGCAACCCCTTGCAACATCGCGCTATACGGTTTCAAAGCCTAACGAAGTAAAATGGCACAAACACGCTGACGACATTCTGCAATACGCGCCGCAACTCCAACCGTTAGTCAACAACGTAAATGAACATCTTATTGCCAGTGCTTCCAGCCAAATCAATTTGGATTCTAATCGATGAAATTGCCACACGAATTTACTCAACTCCCGATAACTTTTGATATTGAAGCTCTTCAAAAGGAAGTGACTCAGTTTTCAGAAAATGAATGGGTCGCACATCATGAAGGGTTTAAAGGGAATTCAGCTATTCCGTTGCTCAGTGTTCAAGGCGGTCAGAACAACTTGTTCTCAGGGCCTATTGCGCCCACTGTGGCATTAAAACGCTCGCCTTACTTACAACAGGTAATCGCATCATTTAATGAAATCGTTGGTCGGTCTCGCCTAATGCGTTTAGAAGCAGGTGCTGAAGTGCCTTTGCACAGTGACATTAACTACCATTGGTACGACCGAGTTAGGATCCATATCCCAATCGTTACTGACGAGCAGGTGATCTTCTATTGCGGCGACAAACAAGTCCATATGGCTGAGGGAGATGCTTGGATCTTCGATTCATGGAAAAACCACCGTGTTGTAAATGCTTCAGATAAAACGCGTGTCCATTTAGTTGTTGATATCAGCGGCTCATCACGATTTTGGAACTGGGTAAAACAAGGAATTAATATCGACAATTTGAGTCCTCTAGGTAAGGCGCTAGGCGAAGAGTTCATCCAAAAAGTAAGTCAATTTCCAACCCTACCGTTTGTTGAGGGGGCTCAAAGGCCAATTAGATGTGAACGTGTTAATACGCCAGTGGTAATGCGTCCAGAAGAAGTTAATCACATGATCACAGAATTGATAAGTGAAGTTAAATCGGTTGATGGCAATGAAATGAGCGCGATTGATACACTATCAGATCTTCTCGCATCGTTTTATCAAGATTGGCGTCAAATTTGGTCAATCTACGGTGAGGCTCAGGGGGGTTGGGACTATTATCATCAACTGCGCGACAGCACATTTCACCGTTGTCGCGAAACTGCCGAAACGCTTCAATTGACCAATGAAAGTCCATCAACAAAAATGCTTATCCATTGCCTAATTGACCCATGTTTCAATCCAGAAGTCGCACAGTTTAACCGTTAATTACTAGTCATGCTCACGATATACGTGCTTCAAGTATGTTTGGAAACGATTTAAGGTGTTTTGGCTGACTAAGGATTTATTGGACTGCATTTATTAAGGTTATCTTTGGAGGGGATTAAAAGCAAAAGGCTCATTGGCTTCAGAAATAACTTAACGCTGGTGAATAAAGCTACATTGAGGTTGTGAAGAATGTCTCTACGTCCTCACAAAGCTTATCAAATGTGGCGACCTGTTGTGGGGTTAAGCATTCCTTATATTTTAATCCAGAGCCAATCGAGCGGCTATTTATAGGTTGGCGTACTTGTGAAACACTTGGGGTCAATACTGCTCTTGTAGATTGATAGAAGGTTAAACACTGCGATTCAAACGGGAGTTCACAGTAAGCTAACATTCGTCTAATTTCAGCTTCAGGACATTCAACAAGCTTGGCATAGCTAACCAAATACACACCACGGCCATATGTCTGCTGCCAAAACTGACTTAAATGCAAATACCCCTGCCAATAAAAGCCGATATGATTTATATCATAAGAATAATGATGCCCGGCCGAGAAATACTGCTTATAAACACTAAGCGCATTATCCAGAGGATTTCTTACCACATTAATGACTTTGGCATTTGGGAATAACGTTTTAATTAACCCTATATGCATAAAATTATTAGGGTTCTTATCTATAAAAACGCCGGTATCATTAAGTGTATATTGCCTAGCCTGCTGTAAATAAGTCCGCCTAAGTGTGTCTAATTGCGCGTTTGTTAAACGGGAAATAGCAGACGGGTACCCACCGAGTTGTTGTATATCTATCGCAAGTCGTTCGATAAAGGGTAACTCATCTGTTGTATCAACCCATGAATGACTAGCCAATATCTGTTCCAATAAGGTCGAGCCCGAGCGCGGCATGCCGACAATAAAAATCGGTGCCTCAGTTGCTAATTCACCATTTGTTTTTTTACTTTGAGTTTGCAAGTTTAGGCCTGACGCGTTACCGCGATTGAAGCTTTGTATTTGCTGACGAATTAAGTCGGCATAAGCATTGCCAGGAAAAGGGCGGTGTTTAGCGATAATGTGATTTGCCACACTTAACGCATCAAATGCCTTTTCAATATCACCTGCAGCTTCAAGCCCTTTGGCCAGAGCAAAGTTTAATAATGCCTGATTGCCTTCAGTACAAGGAGCATGCAGTAAGGATTCGATTTGCGACAATTCAGAACTTTGCAATTTACGGTCTTTCAAATCTGCCAACGACCAAAAACCAACACCGACGTATTGAGGATACTCAGTGATAAGTTGATTGTAGCACTCAGCTGCGTATTCACTATTGCCTAACGCTTTGTATAAATGACCCCGGTTTAGATCTAAAAACGGCAGCTGGCTACGATAGATTTCGCAGGCATCAAACGACTTAATAGCCCCGTCGGTATTACCAACCTGAACGCAATACTGAGCATGTTTTAATAGCCAGTTAGGTAAGTCTTTGTGTTTTAAGTCGGGGTTTAACGTGGATTGTAATGCAATTAATCTGTCGAGAATGTCAATTGCAGAAAAGTAATCTTCTTTTTGCTCAGCGAAACTCAGCTCATTTTGCAATGAGCTGTTCTGCTGTTTAAGAGACGATTTTGTCACTGTGTTCAGTGTTGTTTAAGGATAATTAAATTATTTTAAACGAGGGAAACCGCCAGGCATTTTTCCGCCCATAGCGCCACCCATACCACCGCCCATACCGCGCATCATCTTCATCAGACCGCCGCCTTTCATCTTCTTCATCATTTTTTGCATTTGCATGAATTGTTTTAAAAGACGATTTACATCTTGCACTTGAGTGCCGCTGCCGGCCGCGATACGACGTTTACGAGAGCCTTTGATTAAATCTGGGTACTGACGCTCTTTGCGTGTCATTGAATTGATAATAGCTTCCATTCGGAGAAACTCTTTATCATTCACTTGGTTTTTAACGGCATCTGGGATCTTGCCCATACCCGGCATTTTGTCCATTAATGACGACATGCCGCCCATGTTTTGCATTTGTGAAAGTTGGTCACGGAAATCTTCTAAATCGAAGCCCTTGCCTTTCATCACTTTTTTAGCGACTTTTTCTGCTTTTTCGCGGTCGATCTTAGATTCAATTTCTTCGACAAGGGATAAAACATCCCCCATCCCCAAAATCCGACTCGCAATACGTTCAGGATGGAAAGGTTCTAACGCATCAATCTTTTCACCCATACCGATAAACTTAATTGGTTTACCCGTAATGTGCCTAATTGATAGCGCAGCACCACCTCGTGCATCACCGTCTGCTTTCGTTAAAATAATACCGGTAAGCGGCAGTGCTTCATTAAATGACTTTGCAGTATTTGCGGCGTCTTGACCTGTCATGGCATCAACAACGAACAATGTCTCAATTGGGTTGATCGCGGCGTGTAGGTCTTTAATTTCCGTCATCATAGCTTCGTCAACAGCCAAACGTCCGGCGGTGTCGACTAACAAAACATCAAAGAATTTTCGTTTAGCGTGGTCAATAGCGCCATTAACAATGTCGATTGGTTTCTGTTCGATTGAACTTGGGAAAAACTCAACATCAACTTCGGCTGCTAACGTTTCAAGCTGCTTTATTGCCGCTGGACGATAAACGTCGGCGCTCACAACTAAAACAGACTTTTTCTTTTTCTCTTTTAAAAACTTCGCAAGTTTACCAACTGAAGTGGTTTTACCTGCACCTTGTAAACCGGCCATTAAAACAACAGCTGGCGGTTGAGCGGCAAGATTTAAATCTTCATTTTTCTCGCCCATGGCTTTTTCAAGTTCGCCCTGCACGATCTTAACAAAGACTTGGCCAGGCGTTAGGCTCTTGCCAACATCTTCACCAACAGCTCGTTCTTTAACGGCTTTAACAAATTCACGAACCACTGGCAAAGCAACGTCGGCTTCTAACAACGCCATTCTAACTTCGCGTAGTGTGTCTTTAATGTTGTCTTCAGTCAGTCGGCCACGGCCGCTGATTTTTTTCAACGACTCTGATAAACGTTCGGATAAATTGTTAAACATAGGGAACTTGTCGCTCTTAAATTATCTAAAAGGAATACGCACAATAAATAGCGGATTATATACATGTGTAGACGTAAAATACAGAAATCAAGCTGCACTTCATGTGCATATATCCATGTTCGCGGAAAATAACGAATAAAAATGTGCAGATCGTGCCTTTAGGATGAGCCATTATGATATTTTATGGTAAAGTTCTCGCTCATAATTAATGTCATTAGATCATTGATAACAACTATAAGGAAAATAACGTGATGTCCATCGAGTTGGGATTGTTCCTATCTTGCCTGGTATTCCTGTTCGCTGCGGGTTTATGTGCTAGAACACTAGTCGGTAAATCGAACATGAATTTTAAACTGTTATTTAGCGCTGCCTTAGTCGCCATATTGCTTCAACTTGTTACTGCCAAGCAACTTTTGTATGTTTCAGGTGGGATCCATCTATCTCTTGTTTCAATGTGTTTAATCATCAGTGCATTGATAAATATTGTGATCGTCATCCGCTCCTTGTCACATCTAAATACAATGCTGATGTTAGTTAGTTTCGGGTTTTCAGGCTTCCTAACGATATTACTGATGTTTGTACCTAATACATCACTAGCCTATATAGGACCCGAGTTTACAGTATCGACCGCGACTCTTGTCCATATTTTACTGTCGGTTGCAGCCTATTGTATTCTTGTTATCGCCTCACTTTATGCCATCCAGTTTCGTTATATCGACTCAAAACTAAAAGCAAAAACACTTTCTCTACACAGTCATTTGCCCCCATTAAGTAGCGTTGAAGCCCAACACTTTAGATTAATGGCAATCGGATTAGTGCTACTGACTTTGGCACTTGTCACCGGGTTTACCTTTTTAGACAACATGTTTTCTAATCAATATGCTCACAAAACGGTATTGTCTATCGTCGCATGGGCCATCTTTTTAACACTAGCTATTGGTCACAAAGTATATGGATGGCGCGGAAACAACAGTGCTATTGCCACTATTGTTGCGGCTTTCATCTTAACTTTGGCCTATTTCGGCAGTCGATTTGTTCGAGAGATACTACTTAATTAGTCGTAGATCCCTTGACACTTAAGTGAATCGATCATACTTATATAATTCAATTAGCAACACAGGAAAATAATTTTTGGACGCCATATCTACGAGTACCCTGTTTATCGCACTTGCGGTACTCATTTTTATCTCCGCCTACTTTTCGAGTTCTGAAACAGGCTTAATGGCGATCAATAAATATCGTTTAAAACATTTAGAAAACCAAGGGCATAAAGGCGCGGTTCGTGTTTCTAAAATGATGGAACGTCCTGATCAGCTTATTGGTCTCATATTAATTGGGAACAACCTTGTTAATATCGGCGCATCATTTTTAGCTGCCGAAATTGGGCAACGACTCTACGGTGACGTTGGTTTAGCTGTAGCGGCGTTTGCACTTACATTTATCATTTTAATCTTTGCAGAAGTCACCCCTAAAACACTGGCTGCTTTGCACCCTGAAAAGGTTGCATTTCCGAGCTCAATTGTCCTGATCATTCTAATGAAGGTACTTTATCCATTTGTCCTAAGTGTTAACTATATAACCAATGGACTGCTTATTCTTTTGGGTATTAGTGCTAAAGACCGCGCTGAACATAGTTTAAGTACCGAAGAACTCCGAACCGTTGTAAATGAAAGCGGTGGGCTGTTACAAGACAATCACCAAAACATGTTGGTTAACCTACTAGATATCGAAAATATTAAAGCAGAAGACATCATGATCCCGCGTAATGAAATTTATGCGCTAGATATTAATGACGATTGGAAGGATATTTTAAAGGGGTTAACTAACTCGCAGCATACCCGCCTGTTGTTGTATCGGGATAACATAGATGATGCTGTCGGATTTATTCACGTACGTGACGCATTAAGATTATTGGCCAAAGAAGACTTTAGTAAAAATTCCTTATTACGTGCCGTTCGTGAGATTTACTTTACACCTGAAGGTACGTCGTTGTTTACTCTGTTACAAAAACTGCAACAGAATAAAGAACGAATTGGCTTAGTCGTAGATGAATATGGCGATATTCAAGGCTTATTTACCCTAGAAGATATTTTGGAAGAAATTGTAGGTGATTTTACTACTGGCATGACAGTTGATTCGAGTTTTGAACTTGAAGAACAGAAAGATGGAAGCTACGTTATCGACGGTAGTGCTTCAATTAGAGATATTAACAAAGATATGTCATGGTCATTGCCTACTGATGGTCCAAAAACGATTAACGGCCTTATTCTAGAGTATATGGAAGATATACCAGAACCTGGCGTTTCGATTCAAATTGCAGATTACCCTATTGAAATTGTTGAAATAAAAGACAACAAGGTTTATCAAGCTAAGATTTATCCTCCACTTGAGGAAGGCGAAGAAACTTGATGTATATAGCTCTTTGATACAGCTCTCTAATACCGCTCTTTAAAGCTGCAAATGATCCAAAACTGGATCATATTTAATTAATGATAGATTGCTTAACATTTCGAAACATAGTGTTAAAACGTGATTGTCGAACACCCATTTAAAGCCTCGTCTAATCCAGAATTTACCCAAAACTAAAACCATAACATTGTATTTCAATTGAAAGTTCAATATCGGCTAATAGTTAGTGTTGGCTTTTCTTCGCGCTTGTAATATTGGTGATGAGGGCAATAAAAATCGGCAGAGGTATTTACTAATCTGTTTGTAAAATCTAACCGAACATGGCCACTTCGAGCCATGTTCGAATCAAGTTAGTTTTAGCTATTTGTTTTAAAGTATTGTTCTAAAAATTCATCAAAACTAACGTTATCCGCTGCTTCAATTGCTTCTCTGTCAATTATAGACTGACGTCCTTTATCGACCATATATTGACGAGTAAAGGTATCTGCTGGTGTTTTGAGAATGGCGTCTTTGTAATATGCGGCCAATTCCATTCCGACCTTACCATTGTCTATTCCTCGCGTGAGTAACTCCGTCATTAATTTTCCAGACAAAGTTAAGTCGGGATTACTGGCCGTTTCACTAACGTTACTCACGGCCTTTGCGTATTCTTCACCACCGTAACTTTGATCTAACCATTTCGCGATTTCAGTAAAATCAACAAACATTGATTCTAACCATTTTTCTCGGCTTACGACTTGTCCATTTTGGCTAAGCGTAAGATCGTCACGACGGCCGTCAACTACAACTTTATCTTGATTTTCTTCGGCTTCAGCCTGTTGTTGGTCGGTTAAGATTTCTTGAGGCTCAAGTAAACAATATAAAAGGAAAACATCTAGAACACGCATCTGCTCCATTGTTATACCGTATGGTGAAAACGGATTAACATCTAACGCACGTAATTCAACATACATTACACCACGATTCTCTAATGCATCTGTCGGCTTTTCACCCGATTTAGCCACTTGTTTTGGTCTAACAGGCGCATACAGTTCATTTTCTATTTGAAGAATATTGTGATTTAGCTGCTTGTATTTGCCGTCAACTTTGACACCAATGTTTTTATATTGCTCAGACTCAGTATGAATGGCTTTACGAAGCTTTTCGATATATTGAGTCAATGAACCATATTCAATATTTAAAGCCGATTGAGCGCTATTCGTGTAACCGAGATCACTCATTCTTAACGACGTTGCATTTGGTAAGTAAATAGAACCTTTGCCAAACGTTTCGAATTCAAATTGGCTTTCGCGCCCACCTAAAAACGATTTACACATTGCAGGCGACGCGCCAAATAAATAGGTAACCACCCAGACAAAACGCTTAATATTGCGAACCATGTGCATATATTGCGCAGACTGGAAGTCTTTACTTTCACTTGTGTCGCCTAATAACTCTTGGTATTTTTGCCAAAACTCTTCTGGCAGCGAAAAATTGTAATGGATCCCAGCAATTGCCTGCATCATCGAACCGTAACGGTTTTTTAACCCTTGACGATATGTCGACTTCATTTGGGCCACATTAGACGTGCCATAGTGGGCGATTCGAATATCAGACTCATCACCGATAAAACACGGCATACTCATAGGCCATAACATTTCTGAGCCTATGTTTTCGAGTACAAATTTGTGCACGTCTTGGAGTTGATTAAACGTTTCTTGAATGCTGTTAGATGGCGGCGTTATAAGCTCCATCAAGGATTCAGAATAATCCGTTGTGATATAAGGATGAGTAAGTGACGCACCTAATGCTTGCGGGTGGTCTAGCTGAGATAGTTTGCCCTCAGGGGTAATTCGTAAACCTTCACGCTCTATACCACGTTTAATATTTTTAATCGCGGTGGAGAACTCAGCAGTCTTAAGCTGCTCTAACTTGTCATGTACTGTTGTCAAAATACAACCTTTCCTTAAAAGCGGACGTGCGCACTAGAAGATGTGTATGGAGTCATCTTAGCCAAATTTAAAGGTATTGCCCGATAAATATTCACTAAACCCGATCATTTGCTTGTAAATCAATCGAGTTTTATCCCCTGTGATATAACTTCGTTATAAGCAGGTTGTAAAAACGACCGATATTTTAGCCACTGCCCTAAGGAGCTTGTGCTAATTTTAGACCGCACTTGCACCGAGCTTGCCGTGGCAACAGCTGACTTGTTGTTCGTTATCTCTAACATCTTGCTGTCATATACTAGACCGCAAAACTCAACAAATTCTTTCCCAATTATTTCGGGTTGTTGTACAAAATCGTCGTAGCGAACAATTTTAAACTGATCTGGAAAAGCGGTTTGCCAAAACTCCGCTAAACGAACAAATTCACAATAATATTTAGCGGTATCAACTTGGCTAAAAGCGTAGTTATAATATGAGTCTGTGAGCGAAAACAGTTGTTTGTAATTACCCCATATCGTGTCCATTGGGTTACGAATAACACAAACAATTTTCGCGGTAGGAATTGCACCAATAATAAAACCGGCATTTAGGACATTTAGCGGCATTTTATCAACAAATCGTGAGGCACCTTTAACGATATTTTTAACGCATTGTCGATAAAGTTCGCCAATTTCTGACAAATCCGAGGTTATCGCTGCCTTAATTGTCGCGGGGTCCAAAATATATTGGCTGGATGTTTTGGCAATTCGCTTAATAGCAATTGCAAACTCCTGCAACTCACCCGCAGACTTAACTATGTTGTTATTTGTTAACACTCGTTCAATAAGCGTCGTACCAGAGCGCGGCATGCCAGTGATAAATATAGGAGCAAAATCAAGATCAGTGTTGGTCTTTTGTTCTTTACTATTATTGCGATTAATCTCCTTAATCAATTCTTCCGTAAAGCATGTTTTTAATGTCTCAAAAATCAATTGGTCTTGAGAAAACTGGTAGTTTAGCGACTTGGCTTTTTCACCTTTAGCAATCTCGAGTTGCGAAAAGGCAGCACCGAATTCATCGACACTCCCTAACTCCCGCGCTAACGCATGGGCAATATGCAGTTTGGAATTAACGCTTGTCAGTTTAGGTAATAAAGCTTGCAGACGGTCAATGTGATTGTGCTCTTTGTCCGTACCGCCTAAATGACTCAAAGATGAATGAGCTTGATAAAAAGTCGGCTCTAACTTGATAGCTAGCTCATAAGAATTTCGTGCGTCATCAAACAGGCCAGCAAAGGTTTGCGACGACCCTAAATTATAATAAAAAGACGCGTCAGGCTTAAGCTTTATCGCGCGTTTGAAATATTCTATCGCCTGGTCGTGATCGCCAATCCGTGACAACGCAACGCCAATCGTATCAATCGTTAATGCATTGTCTAAGGTGAATTGTTGAACTTGAGAAATCGCCTCATGCGTTTTGTTACTATCTCCAATCAGGGCATAACACCTAGCTAAGTGCGCAAAGTATTCTGCGCATGGATGCATCTGCGCGGCTTTTGACATCAATGCTACGGCCTTTGTATAAGTGCCAAGTTCAGCTTCAATTACCCCCAACAAAAAATAGCCATCATAAAAACTGTGATTGTTGTTCAAAATTTGAATTAAAGCACGTTGGGCTACATCAAATTGCTTTTTGTTAATCGCTTGTATCGCGGTTTGGTGTAAGTGTTTTTCTGACATTGATTATCTTTTTGTATTTCAATTTAAGGCGCTATTCAATCGGTTAGCTTATCGAATTTAAGAGCTGAGTAATACCTCAATAAGCAAACTTTAGGACAATAAAAAAGGCACCAAATGGTGCCTTTAACATATCGATTTAGATTAGTACTTGATTAGAAGCTTTCAAATTTATAATCGAATTTAACACCAACTGTTCGAGGTGTGCTGACAAAATAACCGAAGTTACGTTGTAAATCTGTACGGTTCGCAATATCCGCATCAAACTTTGCACTACCGATATCCGCTTGAGAACGACGAACAGAAGTTACCGCATATTCATCCAACAAATTATTGATGTACAAGGTAACTGACCAAGCTTCATCGGATAACGATGCAGAAAGATTTGCTAGACCATAACCATCAATTGTTTGGCCATCATTTTTTAAGCCGACGCGTGTAATCAATTCACTCTGGTAAGTATAACCAAAGTTAACATCCAACATTTTGTCATCCAAAATTTCGGTTGAATACTTCGCTCCTAACGCAAACTGATGTTCAGGTGCGCCAGGCAGTCGATCGCCTTTTTCACCGTCCTTCCATGCTTGACGGGCTGGGTCATCAACAACACCAAACAAATAAGGAGCATCTCCCGCTAATTTTGCTTTGGCTAACGAATAACTACCAAACAACGACAGCTCGTTAGACAACATTGCCCGTGCGGATAGTTCAAGACCTGAACTTTCTGCACCACCAGAGGCATTGGCAATTATTGGAATTTGACCATTTTGTGTAGCACCACCGATTTGGGCATCTTCCCACTTAATATAAAAAGCAGCACCATTCAGATGTAAACGATTGTTAAACAAGGTCGACTTCATCCCAATTTCATAGTTTACGGTTGTATCTGGTCGAAAATCTACTTCATGTGGTAATGCACACAACACTTGTCCAGGGTTTGCGATGTCTTCAGGAGTACAAGCTGCAACCCCATTTGAACCACCAATACGGAATCCTTCGCTTATAGTAGCGTATGTCAACAAGTCTGAATTGACTTGATAACTCACATTGACTTTAAACAACGTACCGTCATTTTTTGCATCTTGAAACTCACGATTGCCATCAAGGTCAATTGCGTCGCTCGCTGCGCCACCAAATACCGAGTTATATAGCGGTAAGTCATAAGATGACATGCTGTTTATTTCATATTGATAATGTCTAAAACCAAAAGTAGTGGTTAATGCGTCCGTGACTTGGTAACTTAATTCACCAAAAATGGCGGATTCCACTAATTCAACATCCCCAACAGAATAATACTCTAACGAATCAGGTCGAAGATTACCGTCAACGCCCCACTCATTTATCGCATATTCGTCAAAACCTGGTGTAAACTCTTCACTGGTGTTAAAAGAATCAAATTTGCTGTAATACCCACCAACAATCCACGAAAGGTCTGATTCACCCGTTGAAACTAAACGAACTTCCTGAACAAACGACTCATTCTCTGCATCTTCACGTGTATACGAGCTGAATGCTGGGAATTCTTCATAAGAATAAGCAAGACGTATCAACAAATCAGTTTGATCACGTTGTCCGAGGGATTCAAATGAAGATAAACTCGTTGCTGATGTTAACTCAGCAAATCCAAGATCGGCCGTTATTTCTAACGCTAATAAATCTGTGGTTTTATCCATTGGTTCTTCAACACGATATGCAGATTCATATTTACCTACAATATCTGTCAACGCATGATCTGGGGCAAGTGCATTATGATGAACAATAGAGCGCCCACCGACTTCCTGTTGCTGATAGGTATACGATAATACTGCATCGACCTTATCGGTTGGCATCCAACGTAACATAAACTTAGCCGTTGACGTATCGTCGTAGTTCGCATCAGCAGACTGTTTAATATTCGCGCTTACTTGACTGGCATCTGACCAATCTGGATCTGGTAATGAAATTCCGCTTTCTTTAACGAGATAATTGTAGTCAATGTAACCGGCATTTTTTTGTTGTTGAAATGCGGCTCTAAAACCTAATTCATCACTAATAAGTGGCATGTTAACAATAAAGCCAACTTCATGACCTGTGCCACCTTCATTAACTGAATTAACACCACCATAAACACGACCAGAGGTTTCATCTAATACGGGCTTGTTCGGAATATATCGAATTGCCCCACCAAGTGAGCCTGCACCGTATAATGTGCCTTGTGGACCAATTAATACTTCAACACGCTGTACATCGAGAATTTTTAGGTCAACCGTTAACGGGCTTTCACCGACATAAACCGCAACTGTGCCACCGTCAGCACCGGGACCTGATGAGTCGGTGTTCAAGCCACGTACAATAATTGGAGAACGACTACGGTTACCTTGGTCTTGTATCGTCAAACCCGGAACCCAACGCGCAACATCAGTTAATTCGCCAATATTTTGGTCTGCCATAATATCGCCATCTAATGCGGTAATATTTACAGGAATATCTTGAACGGAGGCTGCACGACGCGTAGCGGTTACTTGAATTACTTCGATGCCTTCATTGGCGCTTTCTTCTTCTGCTGCCACACTATGTGGCTGATATATTGCGGTGCTGAGCGCCGCAAAAACTACGCTATGTTTAAATAGTGTATTTTTAGTCTTTTTCATGCCTACTCCTGAAAGAGGGAAATATGTTTAATGTAGTAATTGTAGAACCCGGTTCTTTGCTCGAACCTTATTAGAATTATTATTTTGCTCATTCCTTGGCTGAGCTGGCTTTTACAACAACAAATTGGGCATTAATAAAACATCAAATTTATTTTTGTACAAAAACGGCAGATCCCTAACCTTCCTTTTTTCGCAAATACACTTTATCAAGCTGAACCTATTTTTAAAGTAAAAACTTTATTTTTTTATGGTAAGCACCTACAGACTGTAAAAATATCATTTAAAATAAGGGCTACACCAATAAAGTACAAAAGTAAGACAGTTAAAAGGCGGTCAATTTTACGCTTTCCTTTGTCTCAAAAATAAAACTCTTTGATTATTTATTTTCCGCTTTAACTGGTAAAACATAGCTTTTGCTTCTGGCAAGAATAAAAAAAGCCAGTTAATAAATAACTGGCTTTATGAGATTGATTCGACTTATCTGTAATCGAAATTTAACCGACCCACTTGCGTGCGTTACGGAACATACGCATCCAAGGGCTATCTTCAAGCCACTCGTCTGGATGCCAAGAATTTGTAACGGCACGGAATACACGCTCAGGATGCGGCATCATAATCGTGGTACGTCCGTCTGTCGTCGTTAGAGACGTAATCCCTTCTGGCGACCCATTTGGGTTAGCCGGGTAGGTTTCAGTGAACTCACCATTATTATCAACATAACGCATGGCAACCGTATTTGATGCAAGTGCTGCTTGAACAGCACTATCGGCTGTAAATTCTGCACGCCCTTCACCGTGTGATACCGCGATTGGCATACGTGAACCTGTCATACCTTGAAAAAATACAGAGTTAGACTCTTGGATTTCGACCAAACTAAAACGAGCTTCAAAGCGCTCAGACTTGTTTGTCACAAAACGAGGCCAGTGATCAGCACCTGGGATAAGTGAACGTAAGTTAGACATCATCTGACAACCATTACAGACACCTAAACTAAAGGTGTCTTCGCGGTGGAAGAAGGTCTTGAACATTTCACTTAGTTTGTCGTTGAACAATATTGATTTTGCCCAACCTTCACCAGCACCTAATACGTCTCCGTATGAGAACCCACCACATGCCACTAAACCTTTAAATGACTCTAGTGACAAGCGGCCTTCTTGTAAGTCGCTCATGTGAACGTCTATTGCGTCGAAACCAGCACGAGTAAAGGCAGCTGCCATTTCTACGTGTGAGTTAACCCCTTGCTCACGTAAGATAGCAACACGTGGTTTATCACCTTTAGCTATAAACGGGGCTGCAACGTCTTCATTTATGTCGAATGACAATTCAACATTTAGACCTTTGTCGTTTGCATCAAATTTAGCGTCATGTTCTTGTTTTGCACATTCTGGGTTGTCACGCATAGACTGCATGTGGAATGTAGTTTCTGCCCACACTGTACGATAATGCGTGCGGGTATTTTCAAGAACAACTTCGCCATTAAAGCTAAACGACAACTTGTCTTCACTATTTACTGAACCAATAACGTGCGCATTAGCCGCTAATCCATTGGCAGCAAACACTGACAATACGTTAGCTTCATCCGCTTTACCGACCTGGATAACTGCACCTAATTCTTCAGAATAAAGAATTGACGTCGCGTCTTCTCCGAGTCCATCTAAATTAACAACCGCACCGGCTTTACCAGCAAATGCCATTTCAGCAACAGATGTAAACAAACCACCGTCTGAACGGTCGTGATATGCCATCAATTGCTTAGATTTAACCAGGCTCTGGATTGAATTAAAGAAACCTTTTAACAGCTCAGGACTATCAACATCTGGCGCTACAGTGCCGAGTTTATTGTAAACTTGAGCCAGACAACTTGCCCCCATCCGGTTTTGCTTGCTTCCAAGATCAACCAATATGAGTGACGTTTCGCCTTTATCAGTGCGTAGTTCTGGAGTCACCGTATTACGAACATCTTCAACACGGGCGAATGCGGTGATCAACAACGACAGTGGCGAGGTAACTGATTTATCAGTCCCATCTTCTTCCTGCCATTTTGTTTTCATCGACATTGAATCTTTACCTACAGGTATAGTGATGTCTAATGCGGGACATAGCTCTTCACCAACGGCTTTAACTGCTTCGTATAAACCAGCGTCTTCACCCGGGTGTCCGGCTGCTGCCATCCAGTTCGCCGACATTTTAATCCGGTTTAAATTTCCGATATCTGTCGCCGCTATATTGGTAATAGACTCTGCGACCGCCATGCGAGCAGAGGCGCCGTAATTTAGCAATGCGATTGGGGTACGTTCGCCTAGTGACATCGCTTCACCAAAATAACTGTCTAGTGATGCTGTAGTGACGGCACAGTCAGCAACTGGAACCTGCCACGGGCCAACCATTTGGTCACGAGAAACCATACCAGTTACCGAACGGTCACCTATCGTCACAAGGAACGTTTTTTCAGCAATCGCCGGTAAACGCAGTAGACGTTCCGCCGCGTCTGCGATTTCAATTTTTGAAATGTCAAATTCGCTACCAGCAACGTGTTTAGCCGCTACATCTCGATGCATCTTAGGGGCTTTACCCAATAAGATGTCCAATGGCATATCAATCGGTTTGTTGTCAAAATGTTCGTCATTTAATGTTAGATGACGTTCTTCTGTTGCAACACCAACAACAGCATATTGCGCGCGCTCACGTTGACAAATATTTTCAAAAACGTCTAAATTTTCAGGAGCGACTGCTAAGACATAACGTTCTTGAGATTCGTTACACCAAATTTCCAGTGGCGACATTCCAGGTTCGTCATTAGGTACGTCGCGAAGTTCAAATACGCCACCACGTTCGCCATCGTTAACAAGCTCTGGGAATGCGTTTGATAAACCACCAGCACCTACATCGTGGATAAAGGCAATCGGATTTTCGTCGCCAAGCTGCCAACATTTGTCGATAACTTCCTGACAACGACGTTCCATTTCTGGATTTTCACGTTGTACTGACGCAAAGTCTAAATCTTCATTTGACTGACCAGACGCCATTGAAGATGCGGCACCACCGCCAAGACCGATATTCATTGCAGGTCCACCCAGCGCAATTAATTTAGCGCCAACCGGGATAATGCCTTTTTCGGTATGTTCACGACGAATGTTACCTAATCCGCCAGCAAGCATAATAGGCTTGTGGTAACCACGAACTTCTTCGCCATTAAAGCTATTTACTTTGTCTTCGTATGTACGGAAATACCCCAAAATATTCGGGCGACCAAATTCGTTATTAAATGCCGCACCACCTAATGGTCCTTCCACCATAATGTCGAGAGCTTCAACGATACGAGACGGCTTGCCGTAGTTAATTTCCCAAGGTTGTTCAAAACCTGGGATACGTAAGTTTGATACGGTAAATCCGTTAAGACCAGCTTTAGGTTTTGAACCACGACCAGTAGCACCTTCATCACGAATTTCACCACCCGAACCCGTCGCAGCACCAGGGAAAGGCGAAATAGCAGTTGGGTGATTATGAGTTTCGACTTTCATTAGAATGTCGATATTTTCATTATAAAACTTGTAAGAACCTGTCGTTGGCTCAGCAAAAAAACGTCCCGCAACAGAACCGTGCATTACCGCAGCATTATCTTTATAAGCAGAGGTTACAAATTCGCTATTATGCTCAAACGTATTTTTAATCATTTTGAATAATGATTTTGGCTGTGCAACGCCGTCGATTGTCCAATCGGCGTTAAAAATCTTATGACGACAATGCTCAGAGTTTGCCTGAGCAAACATATATAATTCGATGTCGTTTGGGTTGCGACCAAGTTGAATGAAGTTTTCAACTAAGTAGTCAATTTCGTCGTCGGCTAATGCCAAACCCATTGTTAAGTTAGCATTTGAAAGCGCTTCGCGTCCGCCTGCAATTACGTCAACTGACGTGAATGGTTTTGGTTGTTCGGCTACGAACAATTGTGATGCTTGGTTTAATTCGCTAAACACAACTTCTGTCATTCGGTCGTGTAATTCAGCGACTAAATCAGATTTTTGTGTTTCGTTAAGATCACCAACAACATAAAACGCAATTCCACGTTCGACACGTTTTACTTTGTCTAGCCCGCAGTTATTAGCAATGTTTGTTGCTTTAGTTGACCAAGGAGAAATTGTTCCTGGACGAGGTGTAATTAAGAACAACTCACCTTCAGGTTGATGTTGCGCAATTGACGGACCGTATTCTACAAGTGAATTAAGTTTACTTAATTCATCATCAAACAATTCTGCTGTGACATCCGCAAAATGCGTATATTCCGCATAAATGTCAGTAACGTTTAGATCTTTAGCAGCAAATGCGGCTAAATATTTTTTAACACGAAATTCGGATAAAGCTGGTGCACCACGAAGGATTAACATATGCCAATTCACCATTCATTTTGAAAGGAAAAAAATTAGGCGCGCATTATATACTCAAATAGCCCCAATATATAGATTGCGACGTCGTTTTCCTGCAACTTTTTCTATCTAGCGCATTACCAAAAAATAATTCCATCTAAGACACTGATATCAGATAACAAAATAAAGTCGATTTACATGAAGGTTTAACGTAAACGTCCGGTCAAACTTAACCTAGACACCCACAAAAAAATTAAACTTAAAATGCAACCAATTACTAGGATTTGTAGACTCTTCAACTAATTACCTCCAGCCAATGACTTTTTAATCCCTCTATGCCAGTTGTTTGATGACTAAATGAGGATCATTTGATATAAAGCCAGTGATGAAAAAAATACTGTCTCAACTCACAACACAAACAAAACAGGTCCCAAGTGGTCTGTTGCTTTTTATTGTTTGTTTTTTTATCACTGCTTGTGAGCCAAAACCGCCTGCCCCCAAGATTATTGAAATAGACAAAAAGCAGGTTATTAATGTCGGTATTTTATTTAATCCCACAAGTTACTATGTAGACGCCGACGGTACTGCTGGGTTTGAACATGATTTAGTTCATTCTTTTGCCGATTATTTAGGAGTCGAGGTTAACCTCATTCCTAGCTACCATATAGCAGAGTTACTGCCAAAGCTTGAAACTGGTCAAGTCGACCTTCTTGTCGGCGGATTTTCCCCTACAACTGAAATACTTGAACAATTTAGAACGTCACCGCCTTATTATCATGTCAGTCAAAAAGTTGTTTTTAAACAAGGTAGAGAGCGGCCCACAAATCTCTCTGAAGTCGATTTACCTATTGTTGTTTCTTCACAGTCGAGTCATTTAGATAATCTAAGAAAACAACAAACTGAAGAACTCGACTTTCAAATCCAAGTTGTCGATAACGTTGATTCAAACGAATTACTTGAAATGTTAATGGACGGCGAGATTGAGTTTACTGTCGCCGATTCACATAACCTCGCCTTAGTTAGACGATATTACCCAGATATTTCTGTGGCCTTTACATTAGCAAATGAACAACCTCTTACTTGGTTGTTACCCAAAAATCGTGACGACTCATTATTTGCAACCTTAATTGATTTTTTTGGCGACATGCACGAATCCGGTGAACTTATTGCGTTAGAAGAACGTTACTTTGGACATGTCGAGCACTTTAATTATGTCGATACTCGTTTATTCATGAATGCGGTTGGCAAAGTACTTCCAGATTACCAACACTGGTTTAAGGAATATGCCGGAGATTTAGATTGGCGTTTATTAGCAGCCCAAAGCTATCAAGAATCCCATTGGGATCCAAGAGCAAAATCCCCAACGGGAGTGCGAGGCATCATGATGCTTACACAACCAACGGCCAAGCAATTAGGTGTAAAAAGTAGACTAGATGCGGAATCAAATATTAAAGGCGGCGCCAAATATTTAAGTCAATTATTGAAGCGTATCCCAGCAAGAATATCTGAATTTGACCGACCTTGGTTTGCGCTCGCTGCGTACAACTTAGGTTGGGGACATGTTCAAGATGGACGAAAACTAACTAAAATATTGGGCGGTGATCCTGACAAGTGGGTTGATGTTAAAAAATACCTGCCACTGTTACGACAAAAAAGACATTACAAGACAACTCGTTATGGTTTTGCTCGAGGTGATGAAGCGGTGCAATATGTTGCCAATATCCGCCGATATTACGACACCTTAATTTGGATTGATGATAAAGCTGAACAACAAATTAAAATTGATACCTTGATGGACCAAGTCCACTCTGTAAGCACCGAAACAGAAACAAGCACTGATTAAAATTGAAACTGAAGCCCGCTAAACTAATCCTAGTTAGCATGATCTGTTACTGACGTTTTAAAAGGACAAAATATGTTTAGACGAAGAAGAAACATAAAATTAAAATTGAAAAGCCGTATGTTTAACAACACACGTAGACGCATAGCGAGAAAAACAATTTCAAATCGTTTGCTAAGTCGACGTCTTAAACAAACGACGATTCGAATGGGCGAATCCAACGCCGATCCAGAAGAAATAATCTAATTACGTTGTGCCTTTAACTAACACCGCTTAATCAATTTGGTCATCGTCAATGTTGACATCATCTTTCAAAGTTTTATTTTCTTTCGCGGCTTTAATCTCTACTCTCCGCTTTTTAAAAAAAGCGGATATTTGATGACTGCACTGCTGCTCAAGTAGACCAGAAGTAAAGTCGACTTTGTGGTTATTACTATCATGCTGCAACAAATTCATTACACTGCCCACGGCCCCTGTTTTATAATCCTGCGCACCATAAACAAGTCGTGCTATCCGGCTGTGAATAATAGCACCGGCACACATAGGACAAGGTTCTAATGTTACATATATCGTGCTACCAACTAAACGGTAGTTTGCAATGTTTTTTCCAGCATTTCTAATCGCTACAATTTCAGCGTGAGCAGTTGAGTCGTGCAAGGTAATCGGCTGATTCCAGCCCTCCCCTAAAACTTCATCTTCTTTTACAATTACGGCACCTACAGGTATCTCGCCTTGGGCTTCTGCTTTCTCAGCTAGCGCCATAGCGTATTGCATCCATTTGACATCAAGTTCCGAATCGGACATGTTTATTTTCTAACAACCTAATAAAAGTTAGCTAATTAGACTAATATTCAGCGATATTCACAACAGTTAATTCAACTTTAAATATATTAATTGTTTATTTTCAATGCGTTACCTTTTGGTACATATATTGATATATAACTTGTCGTAGAAATTCACAACTTTATTGAAGGAATAAAATAATGCCTATTTCAGTTTTAACTATTGTACTTGTTTCGGTTATTGGTGGTTTACTATATGCCGCATACGAGCAACACGTTAAGTTGCAAATTAGTAAGAATAACAATCAACAAGATTCAGAAACCCAGCAGCAAATGGCCGCGTTAAAAGAACGAATTGAAGTCCTTGAAAAAATTGTGACGGACGACAGCTACAACTTGAAAAAAGAAATAGATTCGCTTAGAAAAACAGGCTAGAGCAAACAAAATAAGGGGTCAAACATGACTTTTATATTCCTAATTATTGCAGGTTGGTTAATTTACTCGGTGAATAATTTAAAAGAAGCAAGTAAATTAGGTAATCAAGACAAACTTGAAATAGAAACCTTAAAAGTTCAGGTATCCGCGTTAAAAGAACGGGTCGAAGTTTTAGAGAAAATAGCGACTGATGATAACGCTGGTCTAAAGCGCGACATAGATTCACTTTAACCTATTCAATGGGAATTACTCTTCAATCTAAACTGATGTTATGTGTATTTTTTTGTGCTCTTTTATCGGCATGTACTCGCGGGCACCTTGAATACAAAGATAAAAACGGTGTGTTAAAAGAAGCCTGCCACACCGAGTACACCTGGTTACCTAGCGTCGATAAATATGCCGTGGAATACGTACTTGTCTATTGTGCCCAAAAAGCTCAAGAGAAAGGCTACACAGTGCTTAATCAAAAGTTACTTAATGTCGACATTAGGGTTCCAAGCCCAGGAAGGGATCGAAAATGGACCCATAATTATGCCAAGAGTGAACATGCCTCTGGAAATTTGTCAGACCGCCAATACGGCTATATTATTGCTTTTATCGATTTAGAACTTAATAGCTCGGACTATAGCTCGGACAAATGAGCCCTCTGTTCAAATGAGTCGTAATGCCTAAAACGTAAACCTATGTTTAGCTTTAATGTATAACGTCCACGATCAAAAAAGCGCCTAAAAGGCGCTTTCTTATTTCACTTAGCTAACGGATAGAGCGTTATTCCCACTCAATCGTTGCCGGTGGCTTACCACTGATGTCATAAACAACACGTGAAATACCATCAATTTCGTTAATGATGCGGTTAGATACCTTACCAAGGAAGTCATATGGTAAATGTGCCCAATGTGCCGTCATAAAGTCGATAGTTTCTACAGCTCGTAAGCTCACAACCCAATCGTATTTACGGCCATCTCCCATTACACCAACTGAACGAACTGGCAAGAACACGGTAAACGCCTGACTCACTTTATTGTACAAATCAGCTGAGTGTAACTCTTCAATGAAAATTGCGTCAGCACGACGTAATAAGTCGGCATATTCTTTTTTCACTTCGCCTAAAATACGAACACCTAAGCCCGGTCCAGGGAATGGATGACGATAAAGCATGTCGTAAGGTAAGCCGAGTTCAAGACCAATTTTACGTACTTCATCTTTAAATAGTTCGCGAAGTGGTTCAACTAAACCTAACTCCATATCCTCTGGTAAACCGCCCACATTGTGGTGAGACTTAATAACATGTGCTTTACCTGTTGCAGAAGCTGCTGATTCGATCACGTCAGGGTAAATAGTGCCCTGGGCTAACCATTTCGCATTTTTAAGTTTGCCTGCTTCTTCGTCAAAAATTTCGACAAATACATTACCGATGATCTTACGTTTTTTCTCAGGATCATTTTCATTTGATAAACGCTCCAAGAAACGGTCTTCAGCTTGAACATGAATTATGTTCAATCCAAAATGATCACCAAACATGTCAATAACTTGCTGACCTTCATTTAAACGAAGTAAACCATTATCAACAAATACACAGGTCAATTTGTCACCGATTGCGCGGTGCAATAACATGGCAACAACAGATGAATCGACACCACCTGATAAACCTAAAACAACTTCGTCGTCGCCAACTTGTTCTTTCATTTTTGCAATGGCGTCTTCAATAATTGTCGCCGACGTCCATAACTTGTCACATTCACAAATGGTGCAAACAAAGTTTTCCAACAAACGAAGACCCTGTTTTGTATGCGTCACTTCAGGGTGGAATTGAACACCATAAAAACGTTTTTCTTCGTTAGCCATTACAGCAAACGGGCAAGATTCTGTTTTTGCAACTGTTGTAAAGTCGGCAGGAATTGCATTAACTTTGTCGCCATGACTCATCCAAACGTCTAACAATGCATTGCCATTTGATGTAATCGCATCTTCAATATTTTTAAGAAGTGCAGATTCACTAACAACTTCAACCTGCGCATAACCAAACTCACGTTCGTCAGAAACTTCGACAGAACCACCAAGTTGTTCAGACATAGTTTGCATGCCGTAGCAAATACCTAATACAGGTACCCCTGCATTAAATACATATTCTGGTGCACGTGGCGAATTATGCTCGGTTACTGATTCAGGTCCGCCCGCTAAGATGATCCCATTGGGATTAAAACCTTTGATCTGTTCTTCAGTAACGTCCCAAGCCCATAGCTCACAATAAACGCCAATTTCACGAATGCGTCGAGCGATAAGTTGAGTGTACTGTGAACCAAAATCTAAAATGAGAATTCGATGCTGGTGAATGTCTTGATTAACTGACATGTTTTAGCCTTCTTAAATAATTGTGGATATTGTCTGTTTTTTCAAACTGACTGAAAAAAGGAAGCCGAAGATAACTTCGGCTTGCCAAAATAATTAACGCTTTAAAGCCTAGCCTAAACGATAGTTAGGCGCTTCTTTTGTAATTTGAACATCATGTACGTGAGACTCACCCATACCGGCAGACGTTACGCGCACAAATTCAGGTTTTGTATTCAAAATTTCAATTGTGCTGCAACCCGTAAGACCCATTGCACTTCGAATACCACCAAGTTGTTGGTGAATGATGTTTTCAATTGGTCCTTTATAAGCAACGCGACCTTCAATTCCCTCTGGCACCAATTTTTCTTTGTTGTCAGATTTTTGGAAATAACGGTCAGATGAACCATGACTTTGATTCATGGCGCCTAAACTTCCCATACCACGGTACGATTTGTAATAACGACCTTGATATAGTTCAACTTCACCAGGTGCTTCTTCCGTACCTGCTAACATTGAACCAACCATTACACAGCTTGCGCCAGCAACAAGGGCTTTAGCAATGTCGCCAGAAAAACGAATGCCGCCATCGGCAATAACAGGAATGTCTTTCCCAGATACAGCTTCTACTGCATCAGCAATTGCTGTGATTTGTGGAACGCCACAACCCGTCACGATACGAGTTGTACAAATTGAACCTGGGCCGATACCAACTTTAACCGCGTTAACACCTGCTTCAACTAATGCCAATGCACCAGCCGCTGTTGCAACGTTTCCGCCAACAATATCTAAATCTGGGTAAGTTTTACGAGTTAACGCAACCCGGTCTAGAACACCTTGTGAATGTCCGTGAGAAGTATCGATTAACAATACGTCAACACCCGCTTCAACTAATGCGGCTATACGTTCATCAGTTCCAGCACCAACGCCTACTGCTGCACCAACACGAAGTCGTCCTAATGAATCTTTACAAGCGTTTGGTTTGCTATCAGCTTTTTGGAAATCTTTAACGGTAATCATGCCTGTTAACTTAAATTCATCGTCAACAACAAGAATTTTCTCAATACGGTTTTCATGCATCAAAGCTAAAACGATTTCGCGACTCGCGCCTTCTTTAACTGTGATCAATTTTTCTTTAGGCGTCATTACCGTAGTAATTGGATTTTGAAGATTAGTTTCAAAACGTAAATCACGCCCAGTTACGATACCTTCAAGGTTGTTATCTTTATCTACAACCGGGAAACCAGAAAATCCATGTTCGTCAGCCAATGCCATTACATGACCAATTGTCACATTATTTGCCACAGTAACCGGATCTGATACCACGCCTGATTCGTATTTTTTTACACGACGAACTTCATTAGCTTGCGCTTCGATTGACATGTTTTTATGAATAAAACCTAAACCGCCTTCTTGGGCAAGAGCAATAGCGAGTCGGCTTTCAGTAACTGTGTCCATGGCAGATGATACCATTGGAATATTCAGCTCAATATTACGGGTTAAACGTGTTTTTAAATTCGCTTCGTGTGGAAGGACAGTCGAATGACCGGGAACCAGTAATACGTCATCAAAAGTGAGAGCTTCTTTAGCTATGCGCAACATGAAAATTTACCTTAACTTAATATATGGAAGGACTTAATACCTAAATAGCCTCGAAATGCGGCTTTGTCCAATTCGTAAGTATAGTACGAAATAGAAACCGAATTTTGAGGCTATTTAAGTCTATATGTTGCGGCCGCATTTTAATCGAAACTTTGCCTAAGGTAAACTGACTTTCGTAAAAAAACTTGTTAAAGTTTGCATTATTTTAAAACTCGACTCTTTTCTTTCTCAAACCACGCAAAGGACAATATTTTCGTGCTGCAATCTTATTCTTCACCGCAACAAAAAATATATCAGGTTTCTGAATTAAATCAGAAAGTTAGAATGATGTTAGAAGCAGAGTTTGTGAATGTGTGGATTTCAGCGGAAATTTCTAACCTAGTTCGCGCCTCTAGCGGTCATTGGTACTTTTCACTCAAAGATAACCGCGCTCAAGTAAAAGCGGCTATGTTTAAAGGCAATAATCGCTCTGTTCGAGGTGTTATCGACAATGGCTCTCAAGTTTTAGTGCGTGGGCGGATCAGTCTTTATGAACCTCGTGGCGATTATCAATTTATTGTCGAGACAATGGAACCGGCCGGTGAAGGTCTATTAAAACAACAATTTGAAGCGTTAAAATTAAAGCTTGGTCAAATGGGCCTGTTTGACCAAGACGTTAAACGCCCTATTCCACAAAACCCCAAACGTGTCGGAGTCATCACCTCCCCTACGGGTGCAGCGGTGCATGACATTTTGACGGTTCTAAAACGACGTTCGCCGCAAACGGAGGTGATTATTTACCCCACTATGGTTCAAGGTGAACACGCCGCTCAAAATTTGATTTGGGCAATAAACGCCGCAAATTATCGTGAAGAAGTTGATGTATTAGTTGTCGGTCGCGGTGGTGGTTCATTAGAAGATCTCTGGAGCTTTAATGACGAAGCCTTAGCCCACACTATATATAACTCTGCGTTGCCAATTATCTCTGCGGTAGGTCATGAGGTTGACTTCTCGATATGTGATTTTGTCGCAGACCTTCGTGCACCAACCCCATCAGCCGCCGCAGAACTTGTGTCTACCGACATGACAGACGTAATTGAAAAAGTAAACCGACTTTACTCGCGGCTGATACTGGCTTATACGCACAATTACAAATCCCAAAAGCAACAGTTATCTGAGCTCAACAAGTCATTGTCGTTGTTACATCCAAGCCATAAAATTCAACTGTCGCAACAAAAAACCGACGAATTGCAAATGCGCATGACACGAATAATCCAAACCCAGCTTTCGACTCAAGCTCGACGGGTAGAACATTCGCAACAACGACTTTTATCGCAAAACCCGACAAATTTGATTAAAAATGAACAGCAAAAACTGGTCGACATGCAACATTCACTACAATCTTTGCTCATTCGCCGATTCGAAAGAGCTCAACAGCGATTTGAAAAAGTGACAGAAAAACTCAACATTGTCAGCCCCCTCGCCACACTAGGCCGTGGTTATGCCATCGCAATGAAAGACAATGGCGAGGTGATCAAATCACCTAAGCAGGTTGTGACCGGAGAAAACATTAATATCCGTCTAACAAACGACAGCATTAATGTCGTAGTAAAGTAGATAAGATTTGCGTTGATAACTCGCCAGTCGTTATCAACGCCAACCTGATTGTTTGGAACAATCATGTAATCTGTAACGACAGCGCCTGCAATTGCAAAATCTCAATCCCCTAAATCACTAATCATGTGTTAGTTACAGCGACAAGCTAGTTCTACTCTGCCGAATCAAAATAAAAAATTAATCCTCTACAATTCAGTAAATTAGTAATGAGTTATAGCAGATTAATAACGTATTAGGTCTTCCCTCACTGCGTTCTATATCGTAAGATGATTTTGACTTGTCGGAGTGCCCTATTTTGTCATGGGCTGAGATCGCATTGTAGCGGGATCCGTAGAACCTGATCTGAGTAATTTCAGCGAAGGAAACAAGGGTAAAACAATTTGTCCTACCTGAGATCTACACTCCGTCTTTTGTAAACCATTACTTAAGGCAGAAAAAAATGACTAAATTAACTCGTCGTGAGCGCCGTGCTCAAGCCGAAGAATTTCTAAAAAATTGCTCGGATCAAAACTTCCCAAATTCAAAAAAAGTATACGTAGAAGGTGCAACGCACAATATCAAAGTTGGTATGCGTGAAATTGCCCTTGCCGATTCTTTAGTGGGCGGGGATGAAAAAAATCCAATTTTGGAACCGAATGAACCCATCCGTGTTTACGACACATCAGGACCTTACACTGACCCAGATACCAATATCGACGTGCATGTCGGCTTACCTAAACTACGCGATGAATGGATTGCGGCGCGCAACGATACTCATGTACTTGAAGGCGCAACTTCTGGTTATAGTCAGCAACGGTTAGCGGATGAAGGTTTAGACCACATTCGGTTTGAAAACCTGCCAAAAGTTCGCCGAGCCCTTGACGGTAAAAACGTCACCCAAATGCATTATGCAAAACAGGGGATTATCACACCTGAAATGGAATACATCGCCATTCGTGAAAACCTAAAACTGCAAAAATTTAAAGACGAAACACTTACTCAGCAACACCCCGGCCAAAGCTTTGGTGCGGTAGTTGGCAGTAAAGATATGCCTGATGAGATCACCGCAGAATTTGTCCGAGACGAAGTCGCCCGAGGTCGAGCTATTATTCCGGCCAATATCAATCACCCAGAAGCGGAGCCGATGATCATTGGCCGCAACTTCTTAATTAAAGTCAACGCCAACATTGGTAACTCTGCGGTCACTTCTTCTATTGAAGAAGAAGTTGAAAAACTAGTTTGGTCTACCAAATGGGGCGCCGATACGGTAATGGATTTATCCACTGGCCGTTATATCCACGAAACGCGCGAATGGATTGTTCGTAACTCACCAGTACCAATTGGAACTGTCCCTATCTACCAAGCCCTTGAAAAAGTTAACGGTGTTGCAGAAAACCTCACGTGGGAAATCTTCCGCGATACGTTAATAGAACAAGCCGAGCAGGGAGTGGACTATTTCACTATTCACGCCGGGGTTTTATTACGATTTGTTCCTATGACGGCAAAACGCGTTACCGGCATTGTTTCCCGTGGTGGTTCCATTATGGCCAAGTGGTGCCTTGCCCACCATCAAGAAAACTTCTTATACACTCACTTTGAAGACATTTGCGAAATCTGTAAACAATACGACGTTTCGTTTTCACTTGGTGACGGTCTGCGTCCAGGGTCAATTGCCGACGCCAATGACGAAGCGCAGTTTAGCGAGCTTAGAACGTTAGGTGAGTTGACCAAAATCGCATGGCAACACGATGTACAAGTCATGATCGAAGGTCCGGGTCATGTGCCATTACACATGGTTAAAGAAAACATGGAAGAGCAATTAAAACACTGTGATGAAGCGCCTTTTTATACTTTAGGCCCACTGACAACAGACATCGCACCGGGTTATGACCACATTACCTCTGGCATTGGCGCGGCAAATATAGGCTGGTACGGTTGTGCCATGTTGTGTTACGTAACACCTAAAGAGCACTTAGGCTTACCAAATAAAGAAGACGTAAAAGAAGGTTTGATCACTTACAAAATTGCAGCACACGCCGGAGACCTTGCAAAAGGCCACCCAGGTGCGCAAATTCGTGATAATGCGTTATCTAAAGCCCGCTTTGAATTCCGTTGGTTTGATCAATTTAACCTAGGTTTAGATCCAGACCGAGCACGTGAATATCATGATGAAACCTTGCCACAGGAGTCAGGCAAAGTTGCTCACTTCTGTTCAATGTGTGGTCCAAAGTTCTGTTCAATGAAGATAAGCCAGGAAGTGCGTGACTATGCAAAAGGCTTAGAAGCTGACATAGATATCAAAATGGTGGACTTTGAAGCTGATCGAGAGTTAAAAATCGCCGCTGAAAATGAAGCAATTGACGCAATAGCCGCCCAGGAAGGCATGCAAAAAATGTCGGATGAATTTAGATCAAAAGGATCTGAAATTTATCAACTAGCCAAATAAGGCGGATATTTTGGTTACTATTGCGATTGTGGGGGCTGGCCTTGTTGGCCGGTTCCTCGCTTTGTCATTGAGTCAAAGTCACCAAGTTACCCTGTTTGAAAAGGGCAACTTGGCAGATGCTTGTGCCACAGGAAGAATAGCTGCGGCTATGGTTGCCCCTACGGCTGAATCGGTTGTGGCATCGGCCAGCATTGTCGAAATGGGTCATCAGTCTTTGACATTATGGCCTCAGATGTTAAACGCATTGGATTTAGAAACGCGATTCCAACAAACCGGAACATTGATTTTAGCTCACAGACAAGACGTTAATGACCTTCGACATTTTACACAACGGGTAAGGTGTCGACACGCACAGGACATCCAGACATTACACAATGAGCAAATACAAGAAATTGAGCCGGAAATCCCCCCAAACTTTAGCTCCGCACTGTTCTTAGCAAATGAAGGTCATATTGATAATCGACTCTTGTACCAAGAACTCGAAAAAAAATTGTTATCAAGTAAGGTCACATGCTTTGAAGAAACAGAGGTTCGTATTGACGATAATCGAGTATCGGATGTGAATAATAACCTGCAACAATGGCAATTTGACTGGGTCATCGACTGCCGTGGTTTAGGTGCAAAACACACTTTATTAAAACCTGACAACCCCCTGCGTGGTGTTCGCGGTGAAGTCGTTCGAGTTAGAGCGCCTGAAGTAACATTAACACGTCCAATTCGTCTAATGCACCCTAGATATCCCCTGTACATTGTGCCTAAATCCGACGACCAATATGTCATCGGTGCCACTGAAATAGAATCAGAAGACAACAAAGCCCCGAGTGTACGTTCTACTTTAGAATTATTAAGTGCTGCGTATAGTATTCACAAAGGATTTGCTGAAGCGGAAGTGATAGAAATTCAAACCGGACTACGACCAACGTTACTCGACAATGAACCTTCGATAATCATAAAGTCTAAGCATATTCAAATTAACGGTTTGTACCGTCATGGCTATTTATTAACGCCCTGTTTGGTTGATCAAACTCTACGACTATTGGAAGAGCAAGGCGAAACTATTGAGCTGTTTTCGCGCCAGCAACAAATCAATGTCGATGATCATATACAAAGGTTAACAACATGAAACTGTTTTTTAATGGTGAACCACATTCGATAGAATTAACCGATGTGGCCGGTCATCAAAGACAACTAGATACAAAATCTGCATTAAGCTTATCGTCCATTTTGGTCCATTTTGCGGTTAAGCCACCTTTTGCCGTTGCGTTAAATGGCGAATTTGTTGCTAACAACAACTATCAAACAACCTTGATAAAAGAAAATGACAAGGTCGATGTTGTATCACCTATTTTTGGAGGATAGCTACGTATGTCTCAACTCACTATTTACGGTGATACGTTTGATAGTCGCCTATTAATTGGTACCGCACTTTATCCGTCAATTAAAGTGATGAGGCAGGCGATTGAAGCAAGTGGCAGTGAAATTGTCACTTTATCGCTGCGCCGACAATCTCCTCAAGATAATGGTGGCGAACAATTTTGGCAGCAGATTAAAGAACTGAATGTCACCCTATTGCCAAATACAGCTGGTTGCCATTCGGTAAAAGAAGTGGTGAATCTGGCAAAAATGTCGCGAGAATTGTTTCAAACCGATTGGATAAAATTAGAATTAATTGGCGACGAATACAGCTTACAACCCGACCCATTTGAGTTGGTTAAAGCAACCGACATTTTGCTCAAGGATGGTTTTAAAGTTCTCCCTTACTGTACTGACGATCTGGTTTTGTGCCGCCGATTAGCGGATTTAGGTTGTGAAGTCATTATGCCCTGGGGTGCGCCAATCGGTACAGGACAGGGCTTACTTAACCCTTATGCGCTAGAAACCATTCGTCATCGTTTACCCGATACAACACTTATCATTGACGCAGGTATTGGCTTACCATCCCATGCGGTGCAGGCGTTCGAATTAGGTTATGATGCAATTCTATTAAACAGTGCCGTTGCACAGGCAACAGATCCGGTGTTAATGGCGACGGCATTTAAATATGCTGCCGACGCTGGTCGCATAGGGTTTTTAGCTGGTAGAATGCCAGAAAAACAAATTGCCCAACCCAGCACACCCACAATGGGTATGCCGTTTTGGCATCAGGAGTAATGTCAGTGTTATCCAATTCAATTGTTTGGACCATAGCCGGAAGCGACTGTACCGGCGGTGCCGGGATCCAAGCCGATTGCAAAACCATTCATAATTTGGGGGCTGAAGCCTGTTCTATAATTACCGCAGTAACGGCTCAAAATAGCGCTGGGGTTATCGAGATTAATGCCGTCTCCATTGACGTAATGAAGTCTCAATTTGACGCTCTCGAACAAGAGAAGCCGGCTCTCGTCATTAAAATTGGTCTTTTAGCCAATGCCGAGCAAGTCGAATTAGTTGCAGAGAAAATCGCCCATTACAAAACCACATGGGACTTTGCGCCTATTGTTGTTTACGACCCGGTTGCTGTTGCCTCAAATGGCGGCAACTTAACGGAAGACGACATACTCCCCACAATAAAACAACATTTACTGCCTGTTGTAGATGTACTCACCCCCAATAACAAAGAGTTGCAGCAACTCACTGGCGTCTATGTGTTCTCGTGGGATTGCATGGAAAACGCCGCGCAACAAGCCCTTAATTTAGGCCCAAGCTCGGTTTTGATCAAAGGCGGACACATCGATATTGACGAGCGTTACTGCGTCGATTATTGCCACGATGGTTATCAACATTATTGGCTTGCGAGTCCCAAAATAGATACCGAACATACCCACGGTAGCGGTTGCACTTTTGCCTCTGCCTTAGCCAGTTTGATGGCTCAAGGTTATTTGTTACGCGACGCGTTTACTATAGCAAAAGCCTATATCAATCAGGGGTTAAGACTGGCTAAAGACTATGAAGGTCCGTATGGCCCGATTTGGCAAGGACCTTGGCCGCGTGAACGCCAAGACTACCCTAAGGTGCTAGTTTCAAATAGTGACTTGGCATTGCAGCTTGATTGGGAACCCGCACTTAGCGCCCATCCGGTTGATACTTTTACCTCAGGTTTCGCTCAAATAGACGAGCAAAAACTGGGGTTATATCCCGTCGTAGATAACTTAGCTTGGATTGAACGTTTACTCAAAGCGGGCATTAAAACCATTCAATATCGCGAAAAAATCTTAACTGGTAGGGACCTTGAACAGTCTGTTATACAAGCCATAGAACTGGGCCGACAATACCAAGCTCGTTTGTTTATTAACGACTACTGGGAATTAGCAATTAAGCACAAAGCTTATGGCGTTCACCTTGGACAGGAAGATATTCAGATGGCTGATTTACATGCCATCAAGCAATCCGGTATTAAGCTTGGCGTGAGTACCCATGGCCATTACGAAATGTTAAAAATACAAGAATACCAACCCTCTTATCTTGCTGTTGGCGCTATTTTTCCGACCCGCACAAAAGATATGACCGGTCAAATACAAGGCGTCGATACTTTAGCAAAATTGGTTGAACTTAACCTCGATACACCGATGGTTGCCATTGGTGGGATAACATTAGAAAGAGCTACCGAAGTAATTAAAACGGGCGTAGGCTCAATTGCCGTTGTCACAGCAATTACCGAAGCGGATGATCCAGAACAAGCGGTAGTTGCATTTAATAAGCTATTGGCAAAAGGATAACTCAGTGGCAAATCTAACGGACAAACAATTTTTGCGTTATCACCGACATGTAATGGTGGAAAAAATTGGTGAACAAGGTCAGTTGGCATTCCAAAATAGCCGAGTACTTATTATTGGGTTGGGCGGCTTAGGCTGCCCTGCTGCTCAATATCTAACAGCTGCAGGTGTTGGCACCTTAACTTTGGTAGACCACGATACTATTGAAAGCAGTAATCTGCAGCGTCAGATATTATATGGTGAAAATAACATTGGCGAGAAAAAAGCAATTGTTGCTCAGCAAAAGCTCTCCTTACAAAACTCTTTAATTGTGATTAACGCTATCGCAGAGTCAATATTCAATTTTGACTTGGCCGCTTTAATTGAACGTCACGATGTGGTTTTAGACTGCACTGACAATGTAAAAACCAGGCGTTTAATTAACGCGACTTGTAAACAACACCAAACACAACTTGTTTCAGCATCTGCTATTCAAGCGAGTGGCCAATTAATTAGTTTTGATTTTTCAATAGCGGACTCGCCATGTTACGAATGTTTGTTCCCAGAGTCGGTTGACGCCCCACAAAACTGTTCAACCGCTGGTGTTTTCAGCCCTATTTTGGGGGTTTTAGGAAGCTTACAAGCCACCGAAACATTGCGTTTAATATTGGGCGAGTACAACAATTTGAATCAACTTATGTTGTTTGATGCCTGGGGCATGGCGACTCAAAAATTCAAATTAAATCGCCGCTCTGACTGCCCGGTTTGCCGCCACAAATAAGCGGCATGACATTAGTTCTTTGCTAGTATCGCATCTAACCATGATGTAGGTAGCAGGCGTTTAAACCAAGCCATTAAGTAAGTTGGAGTAGTGACATAATAGCGGCGTTTCGCCTTTTTAGCCGTAATAGCATGAATAACCGATTTAGTGACTGCCGACGGCGGCAATGTAAACGCGGTAGAAACCTGTTTTTTAGCTAACCGTTCTACTTGCGGTTTGTATGCTTTGCAGTGAACTGAACCTTCAATATCGATATATTCATTAATTTTCTCAAGTGCATTGGCTCGAAACTCAGTATCGATTGGCCCCGGCTCAATTAAACTTACTTGAATGTTTGTCCCTCTAAGTTCCAAACGTAAGGTGTCAGTGTAACCTTCCACTGCAAATTTTGATGCGTTATAAGCCCCTCGATAAGGCATAGCAACTAACCCAAGTACTGAGCTATTTTGGATAATGCGACCATAACCTTGCTCGCGCATTATTTTTAAGACCATTTGGGTCAATCGATGCCAGCCAAAAAAATTAGTTTCAAATTGTGCTCGCAATGCTTCTACTGGCAAATCTTCGATGGCCCCCGGCTGACCATAAGCACCATTATTAAACAGTGCGTCGAGTTTTCCGTCGGTTTGATCAAGTACCCACTGAACCGATGTTTTAATAGTTGCCTCGTCGGCCAAATCCAATAATTTTGCCTTTAATCCTAAGTCTCGCAATTTGTCGACGTCCTGCGCTTTGCGAGCCGTTGCATAAACGTCAAAACCCATACCGTGGAGCGTTGTTGCGGTATCGAAGCCAATGCCTGTTGAACAGCCGGTGATTAAGATGCTTTTTATTTGTGTCATGCTATCGAGCTTCTTCTTAGTAATGAATGTTAAACTGTAAAGTCTGTCCAAATGATACGACAGTTCATTTGTACAGGTAAGCATTAATACCAAATCATCTAATATATTTATCAATCACTTTAGGTACTTACTCAAAAATAATCTAAACTTGAGATTAAGCCAATTAATGCAGTTTAACGTTAAATACATTTAACACATCGCCATTAAAGTGTCTTATATTCCACATATGTGTTATTTATAGTTGGCATATCTATTAAAGGAACCCAAATGTCTAACCCCTTACACAGCTCTATAACGTCGTTTTTTAAAATGGAATCCGCCGGTGGTATTTTACTTTTTATTGCAGCTACAGCAGCAATCATCATCGCTAATACGCCATTAGAACCTTATTACCAGCTCTTTTTATCAACCCCAGTCGAAGTCAGAGTGGGCGCATTAGAAATAGCTAAACCGCTGTTATTGTGGATAAATGATGGGTTGATGGCGGTCTTCTTTTTCCTCGTTGGGTTAGAATTAAAACGCGAATTAGTTGAAGGTGAATTGTCTGATAAGCGCAACATTATTCTTCCTGGCGCGGGTGCTATTGGCGGTATGTTAGTGCCTGCCGCTATTTACCTTTATTTTAACGGTGCGGATCCAGTAGCGGCAAAAGGTTGGGCAATCCCTGCGGCAACAGACATTGCATTTGCGTTGGGTGTTTTAACCTTGTTGGGCAAACGAGTACCCATTTCCATAAAGATATTTTTAACTTCTCTGGCCATTTTTGACGATATCGGTGCCATCATCATCATTGCGCTGTTTTACACGTCAAAAATTTCACTTCTGGCGCTAATTGTTGTCGCACTCTGTATTCCAATTTTGGCGATACTAAATAAACGGAATGTCGTCTCGAATAGCCCCTATATTTTGATTGGTATTATTATGTGGATTGCCACATTAAAATCTGGCGTCCATGCCACGTTAGCTGGTGTTGTTCTGGCCATGTTTATACCTATGCGATCCAAAGACGATCCTGAACACAGTCCTTTAAAATCACTAGAACACGATCTACATTCCATTGTCGCTTTTTTTGTATTACCTGTTTTTGCCTTTGCCAATGCAGGGATAAGTTTTGCCAACGTCACTACTGAACAGATGTTTCATAATGTCCCTATCGGCATTGCATTAGGCTTGTTTGCTGGTAAACAAATTGGGATATTTGGTTTATGTTGGTTATGCATCAAGATGAATTTTGCTCAATTACCTAAGGGCATGTCCTGGGGCGGACTATATGGTACGGCGGCCCTTTGTGGTATTGGATTTACCATGAGTTTATTTGTCGGATCGTTAGCGTTTGAAGAAACCGGCGTTAATCTGCTGTTCGATGAACGCCTTGGGATAATAATCGGTTCCTTGTTATCGGGAATAATCGGTTATCTCGTACTCAATGCAACACTCAAGAAGCCTGTTGAAGCGTAGTTTGACCTCAAGGTTACAATAAAAAGTAGGTTTAACGCGATACCAAAAGCGTTAGCCTACATTTTTATGACTCGACTTGTTTTAGCAGGAAATTTAATGAGTCGAGTAATATCCTAATAACCACTATTAGAGTGATCCGTTCCGCAGTGTTAACATTCTGCCGCTGCTTTAGCACTTCTCTTCTCGTATTTACTTCTCTTATTTGCTTCTCTTTACCTGCAACTTACGGCCAAACCTCTGGTTTTTTCATTGCAAATTCCTGTTATCAAAATCTTGTTTTAGGCTACGTCGTTTGGCGCAGCATACTTTGAAGAAATGACTGTCGAACCGTTTCTTTGGACTGTTTGTCCAAACAATGAATGTCGTTAAGTCTAACCCCGTTTTCTCGAATTAATCTAAGCAATGTCGATGTATTTATTTGTAAACTTACGGTTTGTTCAGTTTGAGGATGTGTATTCATTCTAGAGCCTCTTTTAGTGAAATAACTTTGTCGCAGTAGCTTGAACAGGAAAACTGTAATTTAAATTATCATAGTCAAAACCAATTTCTTTTCTTACCTGCTCTCTGCTCCGACGATTTCGCAGTGAAAAGTCCTGTAATGAAATAACTAAGGTTTGAATAGTGGGCGTCAATCTGGGAAAAGCCAATGATTCAGCAAACAGTCGGTCAATACACATATTTAAAACCGCTTGAGACTGTTCGTGATAACCTAATTCTTTTAAACAAGCTATAAATGCACAAGATGTCGCATTAAATATTCCAATTGCATCGAGGGCTGGCATTACCCTACTGCTCATTACAATCTCAGCTGTTTCGAAAGCACAGCCAAAGTGAGCAAGTGCGTCACGTTTATGACCAAAAGCCGACAAGTTTTGACCTGTCTCCAACCCCTTCCAGCAATAGGCTTTCGCTTTTTCTGGTTTATCCGTAAGTTCCTGACGATGAGGTGCACATAAAAATTTATTTAGCATCTGATTACAATATCCATTATTTAGCAAATTTCATCGAGCCACCGTCCGCAGACTTAATTCTAAAAACCAGTTAGTGGCCACCGCATTGAGCTTGAATGCTGAGATCAATGCCTCACATATCAAAACCAACCCAACACAAATGAGAATAGTTATCATTTAGATTTAAAGCAAGGGGAATTTTAATATTTTTTTAACAATCAAATATTCAGCTTAAAATGACGTGATGAGATGACGTTTATTCGGGTAAAGCCTGAGTTTCTTAGTTCAACGATTTAGACAGCGAAAACTTTTAGTCAGGGGTGGAAGTTGCTAGTTTTTATAGGACATTTCAATAGCGAATAGGCTCAATGCCGTTAAGGTTAAACAAGGCCTAGAAACAAAAAAACGACTTTGTTTTCTGGTACTATTCCAAAAAATCAAAGTCGCTTTAGGGGCAAATTACGCTGCTAATTCAACAAAATAGATCACAATCTCAATAGCGATTAATATGATAATAATCCACTCCAAAAACGACGAATGTTGATGTTTTTGCTCATCGGCCAACATTTCAAACAATTCATGAATGGTTTCGAGCTTTTTAGATAACAATTCAACTCGCGGATGAATATCCATGTATTTAGCGAGCGCATTATATATATGCTCATACTCTGGGTATTCCCAAAAGAACTCTGGGGTATCGAGCAACCCATAGTGCAAAATAATGTCGCTTTTTGTGCGGAACAACATGCCTCGAATTTTGGCGATGTGTTTACGAGACAAAGCGATTTTACCCGACTTAGCTAACGTTTCGGGTAAATGTGAATGATTCACTATGGTATTTTGCGCATTTTGCTCAAATTCTACCAACTTAATCGACTGCGCCAACGCATGTGAAACCGCCAAACGTGATAACGGATTATTGTCAGGCAAGGTAATAAAATCTTTGCTTATTTTTATTTCATTGGCGAAACCAAACAGATAGTGTTCTTCGATTTTTTCTAAGTTAGATTCCGACTGTTTTACAAATTTAGCGACTAGACGCTTAATCTCTTCTTCATCCATGCCCCAAAATACAACAACACCATAATCAAATAACCAATACTCGCCCTGATCAGCAACAACACGCACCGCGTCACGAAAACGTGTTTGTGGTTGATCGGTGCTAACCGCTTGTATTTCGGTTTCAGAACAAAATTCGTCTCCAACATTAAATACCGAAACTCGGTCGTGGCAAAACTCAGTTGTAGACATTAATTTGTCGGTAGTCATCTTTAACTTTTACTCTTAAATTAAAATTGTTTTTCGATGCAAACTTAGTCATTTGCAAGTAATAATAGGCGTATAAAATTCCATATGTGGGGTCAATAATCCAACTGTTTTTTTTTGTTATAAGCATCAATTTTTATTGTCGAACATTAAATAAAAGCGACGATTTTTTGACCAAATATAAACTTTGGGCTATACCCCAATAACCTATCGACAAACAATTTTAATCGTACGAATAAATATATATTGCTTTTGTTTTTAACAAACAGTCTTCATTATTTACAGTACGTAAATGACTTACGTTTATTTTAAGAGAACTTTAATGAGTAGAAATTTTAGACAAGCCAACGAAACCAATAGTGACATATCCTGGTCGTCGAAAAATGAAGATTTTAATGATGAGTTTGACTCGTCATTGCATCACCAGTCAAAGCGTTATCGGAGTTTACACAACAGTGCCGCTCGTAAAAAGATTGAAGCAAAAAAACGACGTGACCTGTTTGATGATGATTACGATAACTATAATTGATCGAGTAAGTCGTTAAATTAGACAATATTAGAATACAGGCGGTGTCGAGTGTTTCTCATTCAACCGCCTTATTTACAATTGCAACGTAAAGCGTAAATGAGTTTTATCTTTCGTAGTTAAATACCGTCGCATAATTTATTTGGGAAAAAAGTTTCCTATTCCGTTACCCACTAATTTTAAAAAGCTTATTTTGATAACTGAACAGATCTTCGATATATCACCGTACAGCTGGCTTGCCGTATTAACGGCTGTCCTTTGTGGCACTGTGATTGGCTTTGAACGCCAATACCGTGGTAAACCTGTGGGCATAAGAACCTCATCTCTCATCGTCGTAGGTACCTATATATTTGTTGCCGCCGCAGACAGCGTTTCGGTCGAGATGTCTGATCCTTCTCGTATTATTGGCCAAGTTATTACCGGCGTTGGCTTTTTAGGTGCCGGTGTCATGTTGGCAAAAGATGGGGCTGTAGTTGGCGTAACCTCTGCCGCGACCATTTGGGTATTAGCCGCTATTGGCGTAATAGTAGCCAAAGGTACGTTTGGTGCCGCGATTTTAATGTCGTTTGTAGTGGTTGCCATATTAGTTGGTGTGGACTTGTTAGAAAGCTACTCACAACGCTTAACCAAAGGGGTTCATAATCAATACCAAAGCTGGAAAAAAGATCCTTCCAAAATTCAGTTCGTTAGGCGTAAATGGGGCAAAAAAAGCAATCGCCCTAAAGAATAACCAATCATAGAGTTTTGAGTTAAAACCTATTTGCACATCCAGACTTATTTGGTATTTAGTTACCAATTGTACTTAGGCATAGCCGCCTTTTAACTTAATTATATTTAGCTCAAAAGAGCCGTCATCCGAGTTACAAATGCATCAGCGAATCGTTCCGCTGAAGCTGGTTCCATATTAAAATATAGGGATGGTTCAATCATCTCAGCTTCCATCAAAACAAAGTCATTTTTAAACCTGATCAAATCAAGGCGCGCATACAGTGGCATTTCGTGCGTTTGTTTTATGGCAAACATGCAGTGGTCAGCACTTGCGATTAACTTAGCCTCTGGCGTGATCAATTTTAAACGTCCGCCATGTTCTTCCTGTACTCGAAAGTCCTCATCTTTTGGCGTTTTCAAAATCGCGTGACTGTATTCACCATTAAAATAAAATAGTGAATACTCACCTTCTTCTATTACGGCAGGAACAAAAGGCTGTATCATAAAATCACGTTCACTGAATGCACTATTTAGCTGTTCGAAGTCGTAACAACTTTCACTCTTTTTAAGCCAAAAGGTATTGTCGGAATTTGCACTTATTCGTGGTTTTAATACCATTTGCTCAGAACCTGACTCACTAAACCAACTGTCTAATTGCGCTTGGTTGATAGCATTATTGCCTAACCGGGACTGCCAAATGGTTGGAACCAGAGGTACACCTTGCTGTTCCAGTTGTTGCAGATAAATCTTGTCGATATTCCACTTAACCATCTCAAAGCTGTTCTCAAGTCGTGCGGTTGATTGTTCGATGTCAGTTAATACCGCCAAAAACGCGTCTGCATCTTCTTGATAATCCCAAGGCGTACGAATTAATACAATATCATATTGTGACCAGTCGACGTTTTTTTTACGCCACGATACTGTACTTGTTTGCCACCCACGAGCTAACAAATGAGGTTCGATTAGATGATCATACGCTTCAAAATCTTCCAAACTGTCCATCGACAATATTGCACAGTACTTCATACCTTTTGTTCTCATAGTTCAAGCGGATTCTATTGGTTTAGATAATACCGGATGAGGCTGGTAATTACGAGGTTCAAACGCAGCGTATGAGGGCGTATTTCCTACCCTCTCGGTATGCTAAGCAAGCGACGATTTACTGTACCAAACTTACGCTTCCAATACTTAAAATGCGGAACAAAACAACATTGCCTTAGTTGCTAATATCAGTCGGCCCAAGTGATTTTTGGGCTCCCCTACCGATTGCTGAGTCAGCGACAAATTAACTGACTCAAACCCTGTAGGAAATTGACCATGTCAAAAGTTATTAAGGCGCATTTCGCTCTGAAGGACTCGATTTGAAATCACGAACAAACTTATGGGGATCTAATTCTGCTCGTTGAATTTGGGAGGCTTGTGACCACCAAACCAGTTGGTTGAGTGTTCGTCCAAAATAATTAAACCAAGAGTTTTGATCTTCGCCATCGTGCACTTTTCCATTATCATCAAAAACCTCCTGAGCCTTTGGTACATGGATCATTGCTGACACTGGTAAACAGCCTAGTTCAGACAAGTAAGCTCGCATTCCGATTGCAGCCCGCATGCCACCCCACTGCCCTGCAGAATAAGTCACAATTGCGCTCGGCTTATAGGAGAACAAAGAGCTGCCAAAATGATTCAAAAGGTTAGCAAGCGCAGGACTCATTGAATGATTATATTCAGGGCTAACCATAATATACCCATCAGCACCTTCTATTTTAGCCGCTAAGTCATTGAGTTCGGTAGGCGCCTTACTTTTAGGATAAGCAAAGTGAGGCTTAAAAACGGTGTCGAATGGGTAATCCAAAGCATCGACCAATTCAATTTCATGTTCTTCATATCGGCTTTTAAGACACGCTATTATCGCCTCAGTGACTCTTACCCCTAAACGAGCAGGCTTTGGAGGAGTACTATCACGAACCGTCCCCAAGAAAACTAAAAATTTCATACCAATCTCCATCTGATGTTAGCTATATCGTAATCACTTAAATGTGGATAAGTGAGCCGCTTCAAACGCGTAACCACCGCACTTTGTCTATTAGTACCAAATTAATCTACTTCACACCAATCGCACACAAGACCTGCACAATAAATTGCGATATTTAAAAACCCCCACTAGCGGTTGGCCAGATTTTAGTTTCTGGCGTTGATGCAGCCCAAAAAGGCTAGGAAAAATAACGATTATATAATAATCAAAACTGTGTCAGGTTATTATACAAAAATCTATTTTCCAATCCGAAACAAAACATAACATATTGAAATAATTACACTTTACATACTGGCATAAATCGTGATTTAAACATATTAACTTTTTAGAATTACCCATCGATTTAGATTTGGGTTATATAGGAATTACTAATGAAATTTAGATTTTTAAAAACCAGTTTAATCGGACTAATCCTCTCTGCGAATTGTTTTGTTGGTGTTAGTCATGCTGGAATTATCACTCTAGGTGATACACTTTCTGGCGGCGTTGTCGATTCTTGGCAGTCCATAATGATTATCAATGAGTATGATGCCTATACAAATACTTCAGGCGCTGACGAACTTGTCACTTTAAATAATTTTAATTTCACTGTTGGAAATAACCGTGGCCAGGTAACACCTTTTGTTGTAAAAATTAATAATGCAGCATCCAATGATTTTACGATTATGGCTATTGGTGATACACGATATTCAGGTGTTGATTATTTTAGTACAGGTAACCTAAGTTTAGATTTCTCCACTACTTTGAGCCAATTTAGCTTAGCGGCAGGTGAAACTATCACTTCTGGTTTTCTAGATGCCGACGTTAACGGCGTTAGCGCTGGTAGCGTAATCCCTTATATCGGCGGTGACCCGGTATTTTTAACAGGCGGTGGTAGTAATAATCATTCTGGTAATTTAAGTCAAGGTGTTGGAAATGCTCCAACTTTCGGTTCAAGCACTTATTATAATGGCTTAGCTCGTAATTATAGTTACAACATTACTGCTGAAATAAACGCAGTGCCAGAGCCGACGTCACTTGCTATTTTCGCAATGGGTTTGATTGGCTTAGTATCGCTTCGATCTAAAAAACAAGCTTAATAATTACTAAACGACTTTGAGAATACACCAATCAGTTTGATTGGTGTTTTTTTATGTTCTCGATTCAGAATAAATCGAAATAGCCACCGATTAGACATAAAACGGCGTTGGGTAGAATCCTCACCCCATAAATCCGAGATCGGCCAAATCAAACCGGCTCAGATGTGGGAATACCATGGCAATTTCGGCATCTGATAATCCAAACCATTTAGCTAATGTTGCAGAATACTGCTCACTTGCGGTGGTGGGAATAATTCGACCATCGCCGTAATCGTCCTCGCTGTTTAATTCCAGTGATGGCATTTGGCCATAAAGTTGGCCGCCATTGACCGCTCCGCCCATAACCATTTGATGCCCGCCCCAACCGTGGTCAGTTCCGTCGCCATTGCTGGTTAAGGTCCGTCCAAATTCAGACATGGTAAATGTCGTTACGTTATCGTTAACCCCCAATTCAACAAGCGCTTTGTTTAGTGAATTTAAACCGTTAGATAATTGTGCTAAAAGTTCAGGGTGAGCGTCGTTTTGTCGGTCGTGGGTATCCCAACCTCCTAATCCTACAAAAAAGACCTGACGTTGCATCGACAAAGTTTCACGGGCGCTGATCATCTTAGTGACCATGTGCAGTTCGTCTTCAAATCGATTGTCGTTAAATGTCGACGTTAATCTTGGTATCGACTCTAATCCTTGGTTTATCACCAATGCGTTACTACGTGCGCGATTGACAATATCACGATAGGCTCCACCTATTTTATGTTTGTCCATGGCGATGAGTTGGTCGAATACCGCTATGCGTTTATCGTTCCAATTATGTCTTGGGTCTAAACCTCCAAACATATCTGCGCCATCAGCGGTAATGCCATAAGAAGGTTTAGTTTCTCCAGTTTGCAATACGTTATTGCCCGCAAGGGAAATGTTCAATGGGATTGGACTTGCTGGATTGACATCCGATAATAAGTCAGCGATACGTCCCGCCCAACCTGATAAACCGGTTAAGTTGTTGTCGGCCCGCTCCCATAACTTTTGTTGGTCGTTATGGGAAAATAATTGCGGTGGCAAAGATGCGGTTTTAGCTTTAATTTCAGACTTATTCACGCGCGCTTCAAGTGGCCCAACATTGTTGATCCAAGCGAGCTGCTGGTTATGAAATAAATCAGAAATGGGTGTCATATAGTCCGGAACACCCAAGCTATAGGGCAGTGACGAAGTTGTATTCAATGAAATAAGTGATTCTTGAGGTACAGCAAGGTTTTGTCTTACAACCGAATACCGACCATAATCTGATGACTCGGTTGGCACCAACATATTGTAAGAGTCGTTGCCACCATATAAAAACACACAGATTAACGCTTTGTAGTCATCAAAACGTTGCTGTTGAGCAAACGTATTGAGCAACTTCATTTGCCCTGCGGTTGCGCCAAACGTTGTTGCCCCCACCCCCGCGGCCAGCAATGATTTTAGTAATGCTCGACGATCCATGGAAACTCCTATCGTATGACCGAATATTGAGGTGAAGACATGATTAGAAAGATAATATTAGAGATCCTTTCATGGGTTGGAGCCCATTCAAGTTCACCATAATAATCCACCAGTAGATCAATGGCGTCGGTCGTTAATATGTCGCCGGTTAAAATTAGGTTTAGTTGCTCAATGATTTGCCTTGGATCACTTTCAGCTAATGGGACATATTCGGTAAGATCAATCCAAAGCTGTTGCCGTTTATCTTCTTCTATTTCACTAAAATCCCCACTGAATGCGTGCCACATACCAAGCCATGCGACAAAGTTCGACGTATGAGTTACTGCCGTTTCAGTTGCTATTTGTAGCTCTGGGGCTACTAAACCTGTAGCGTTTTTTAAGGACGGTGGGCTGTAATCTGGACGGTAAAAATTAAAAACTGACGCCGATGCTAATGGCGCTTGATTAAAATAATAGTCAGGCCATCCCATATCGATAATTTCATTGTCGGTTGTTAGATTAAACGCTCGCCATAAATGGGTAGCCTTTAAAATAGGTTCACGCATTTTACCGAAAGTATCTGGTGCACTAATATGCCCGTTGATCGCTTCCTCATCTAAAATAAGGGCTTTCACAACTGCTTTTAAGTCACCTCGTTCGCCAGCGCCATTGTCGATAAAAACATTCGCAATTCGCTCAACATACGCAGGTGTTGGATTGCTGGTAATAAATTTTTGGATCAGTTGTTTAGCAATAAACGGCGCAACATTTGGGTGATTAAACAGCGCATCTAGTGCAGCTTTTAAATCTTGTTCTGCGGTTTGATTAGCGGGTAACAAAACACCGCTAAATAACGCTTTTTCAGCAGTGTCATGAAAGGCCTGAACCGGCACCATAGTGCCGTAAAGATCTTGATTATCCCACCAGCGAAACCAAGTATCTTCCGTAGTGCCATTGTAATGCCAGCCAGTAAATACATGGGCAAAACCTTTTATTGTGGCCTGATCGTAGGTCGATATCGGAGCCCCATTTTCGTCAAGTTTGATGCTACCGTCATTTTCCAGCTCAACCAAACCAATCGTAAATAATTGCATTACTTCTCTGGCATAGTTTTCATCAGGACGAATATTGCGGGAAGTATCTGGTTTTTCATTACCTAACATGCTGAGATAAATGCCCATTGCTGGAGACAAACTAACGGCTTCTAATAGGTCTCGGTAATTACCAAAAGCATGGGTGACGAGCAGGTCATAATAATTAGCGACCGCTTTGGGGTCGTTGCCTAAAACATCGTTAAACTCTGAGATAACAAAAATCTCGCTAAGAACAAATGCCATACGCTGTCGTAACTGATCAGGGGCATAGATGGCTCGTTCAAACCAAGCTGCCATCCGGTACTTTCGCCAAAAATCTTCGCGGTCAGAAAACGGCTCTATTAAAGGAACATGCAAAGATGGCGTAAGGTCAAATTGTTCTTCTAACCAAGCTTTACGATTAATCTCAACTAAGTAGTTTATATCTTCGAGCGTGGCACCAAATGTGAGCTGGTTAAGCAGGCGAGACGCATTTGCCGCATTGATAGGAGATTCAGGCTCAGGGATGATCTTTACAACAGGTTCGGTGTTAGATTTACTTGAGTTATCGCCGCAACTGATAAGTAATAATATTATGCTTAACGGCATAATAAATTTTAATTTGGTCGTCATAAACAGCGCCATTACAGCAGACTCCTTCCAATATGGTTGCTGTAATTGAGACTAACGGTTCATCTCAGAATGTCAAATTTTAACCTTGATGCAAATTTGCTCAGGTTGCTCTAACGTCTAATGCCACTCTAAATTTACTTAGTGATATCAGCATGATGCCTTGGGTAAGTGACGGCTTATCGAATTATTTACTACGATAAACCGTTTTGATCAGATGAAAGCCAAACTTTGTTTTTACCGGTCCGTGCACTTCTAACAAAGACTTTTTAAAAACAACATCGTCAAACGCTTTAACCATATCGCCTTGACCAAATTCGCCAAGGTCACCGCCTTTTTTGCGCGACGGACAAATAGAATGCTTCTTTGCCATTTCTTGAAAATGAGCGCCGTTGTTTAATTGCTGTTTAATTTTTATCGCTTCTTCTTTGGTTTTCACCAAAATATGATAAGCCGATGCACGTGCCATTTATCTCTCTCTTAATTTTAAAACAATTTATTTTGCATACTTGTTTGATTTAAATGGGAGTTTGTCAGAAGAGCAATTCACTCTCCTGACATTTACCCATTTAAGCTATTTATGCGACGCTACGTAGTCGTCAAACATCAATTTACGAATAATTGGCACCGGTGCGCTACCATAACTTAAAAATTGATTGTGGAAATCAACAAGGCTAAATTTGTCGCCCGTCGCTTCTTTCAATTCTTCGCGCAATTGGTAAATTTCCGAATACCCGGTGAAATAACTTGTTAACTGCACCTGAGACAAGGTCGCTCTGCGCCATTTTCCCTGCGCTTCAGCCGGTTCTTGGAACGCTTGATTTACCATCATGTCCATTGCTTGCTTTTCGTCTATGCCTAGCACCTGAATGCTGTAATCAAGAATTGAGTTCATGATCACGCGTAAGTTCCATTTGTAGTACATCAACCAAAGCTCTGGTTCAAAGTCGCCGTACCCTTCTTCTAACATCATGCGTTCAGTATAGACTGCCCAACCTTCAACCATAGCGCCGTTACCAAAAATAGCTTTAACTAGGCTTTTCGACTTATTGCTATGAACCAACTGAGTGTAATGACCTGGGACAGCTTCGTGAATATTTAAGACTTGCAACAACCAGTGATTGTATTCACGTAAGTAGCTTTCCGCGCCTTCATCGTCCATGTTATCCAGTGGTGTTACGTTGTAATACGTATTTGCTTCAGCGTCATATGGCCCAGGTGCATTAATAGATGCTCCGGCAAAACCACGCTGATACTTAGGTGTTTCACGTACGACAAGCGGTTTGTCTTTGTCCATCGTAATTAGGTTATGTTCCATCACAAAAGCTTCTAGCTCTGGGATTTGCTCACGAATACTTGATACAAATTCATCACGTTTAACATGTTTGACTGAGATATGATCAATTAAGGTTTTGATCTTAATTAGGGAGTCAGAAGGTGCTGTTTTATTAGGGAAATATTTGGGCCAAAGCGTATCGGCAATTTTAGCCATTTCTTTGTGAACTCGAGATTTCTCAGACACCGCTTTATCAAACAATTGTTTGGCTGTGTAACCTGAGAAGATATCTAACTCAAACTTTTTGTCATAGAGTTTTTTGCCAATACGAAAGTCACGCGTTTTTGGGTCCGCTTTTAATTTCGGCAACAACTGCTCTAGATGCTGAATATAACCATTAATCGCCGTCGTTGTTTTTTGCAATGCTAAGTCAAAATCAGCTTTGTCCTGGGCACTGAGTTCCGACCCATGAACTTGGTCTTTAATCGCGCCTTCAAATAAGCCCAACGCCCCTTTATTTTGCTGAATAGCAAGCTCCGTATGGGTAACTGTTGGTGAGGTTAAGTTATTAATCGCCGCTTCATAATAGGCAGGAATATTTTCCATGCGCTTGATAATGGTTTTGAGTCGATCATTCAACGGTTTGTAATCGGTATTTAAGATCACGCCAAAACCACCGGCCACGTTATAATTAGATGGGTCCCAAGTATCAGCCTTTAACGACTCATACCACCAAATATAAGACTCTAATTGGTTTTTAAGAATGTAATAATCACTGGCGTAACGTGGCGACAATTTGTCCACATTAAATTGCTCAAGCGCTTTTAATTCAGCTCGGTACACGTTCAGCTCTTTGGCCATTTTCAGTTTGTTTGGCACCGGCAAGCTGTCATCGTATTTGTAATAACCGACATAAACTGCGTAGGTTGGATTTAATTGCCAGAAACGCTCTATAAAAGCTTCACTGTATTGTGCAAATGCCTTATCAAGTTGTTCAGTGCTGTCAGGTAACTGCGCGACTGCAGACTTCACTTCGCTTGCTGTACCGCCTAAACCAACGGCATTGCAGCCCACAAGGCCAACAGTCGCACACATCATTGCGACCTTGGTAAGATTTTTAACGTTAACTAAATTTATCATATCCCTTTATTCCTATTAGGCGAGTTCTGTCAGCAGTTGTTCACACCACTGGCTAATTCGTAATTCAGACTTATCGTATTGCCCTTCATCATCAAGAGCTAAACCAACAAAATGACTTTGGTCTTCAGTTAATGCTTTTGACGCAATAAAGTCATACTCATCAGAGTTTGGCCAATATCCAATGGGAGATGCGCCCTGGGCTACCACAACATCGTGTAACATACCGAGTGCATCTTGGAACCACTCAGCATAACCATCTTGGTCGCCAAGGCCAAACAGTGCAACCGTTTTATTATTAAGCTCAAGTGTCTCAATATCTTGCCACTTAGCTTCCCAATCTTCCTGTAACTCACCAAAATCCCACGTCGATATGCCTAATATAAGTAAGTCATATTCTGTGATGTGATCAAACCCGTTGTCTTTGATGTTGTACAAATCAACTAACTCGAAACCAAACAATTCGTTAAGTTTTAGTTGTATTTTTTCTGCGGCCATTTCGGTATAACAAGTTGTTGAGCCATAGAACAAGCCAATCTTCATTACGTTTCTCTTTAAAAAGGCTATGAAATTGCCGGCAAGTCTAGCAAAATGCCTTTAAACAAAGAAGTCGAATCATTATTGTGGATCATAAAAACCAACAGCTACCAGACGAAATCGATCTGTTTTTGCAACATCTTTGGTTAGAAAAAGGCCTAAGTGACAATACGTTGTCGGCTTACAAAACCGATCTGCTCAAATTTCATCAATTTATCGAGGCACAAAATACCGATTTATTGCAATGCGATGAATTAACTATTGAGTCTTATTTAGCACACCGAACCGACCTTGGCTTAAAACCACGTTCTACTGCCAGATCGCTAAGCGCAATTAAGCGATTTTTTCTATTTTTAGTTGCCACCAAAACCCGCGCAACTAACCCAACGGCGATGACGCAAGCGCCAAAGTTGGGTCAAACCTTACCAAGTGTTTTGTCCGAACAAGACGTCGAGTCCCTTCTTAACTGCCAACAACACGACATCGCTATTGAACTCAGAGACAAGGTCATGCTTGAATTACTTTATGCGACGGGCCTGCGCGTTACCGAATTAGTGTCATTAAAATTAGGTAATATTAGCTTGATGCAAAATGTGGTTCGAGTAATTGGTAAAGGTCAAAAAGAACGTTTAGTGCCTATGGGAGAAATAGCCGCCGAATGGCTTGCTGTCTATTTAAAAGAAGGCCGGCCAGAGTTGCTAACAACCCCCTCTGACGTGGTTTTCCCCTCCCGGCGCGGGCAACAAATGACCCGACAAACCTTTTGGCACCGAATTAAAGAGTATGCCATCCGAGCTGGGATCCGTGGTCATCTATCCCCCCATACTTTACGTCATGCATTCGCAACTCACCTGTTAAATCATGGCGCTGACCTTAGAGTTGTGCAAATGTTGCTAGGCCATAGTGATTTATCAACCACACAAATATATACTCATGTTGCAAAAGAAAGGTTAAAATCCTTACATCGTGACCATCACCCTCGCGGATAATTGTTCGGAAACTATTTTCGGATTATCCGGTCATATAGGTATTACCGGAATAACAGGAATTAAAATGAAGTTGTTAAAGTCTCTAATCGTCACCAGTGTTATTACTATAAGCTTGTTAGTTGCCAATACAGTTCAAGCAGCACCATCTAATGTCGATGCCAAAATTCAGGCAAAAATGTTGAAATTAGGTTTAGTTGCTTCAAAAATTGAAGATGCTCCCGTAAAAGGTTTAAAACAAATTTATACCAACCGCGGTGTATTCTATATGTCTGAAGATACCCAATTTTTTATTGCCGGACGATTATTTGATACCGACGACAACATGACGAATCTGACAGAAACCGCGCTAAGTTCATTGCGTATTGATGGCATGAAAGAATTTAAAGATTCGATGATCGTATTTCCAGCGAAAAACGAAAAAGCCCAAATCACAGTATTTACCGATACAACCTGTGGTTACTGTCGTAAGTTACACGCCCAAATCGACGATTATAATGATTTAGGTATTACCGTTAATTATTTAGCGTTTCCTCGAGGTGGACTGAACAGCCGTTCGTTTGAAGATATCAGTGCGGTTTGGTGTTCTAAAGACCAAAAGCAAGCCATGACTGACGCAAAGGCAGGTTCAAAAGTGGCTAAAGCGCTATGCAGCGCTCCTATCGCTGGTCACTATAATTTAGGCCAAGCAGCCGGTGTAACAGGCACTCCAGCCATTATGTTTGAAGATGGTACTATGATCCCTGGTTACAAGCCGCCTAGCGAATTAGCACAGATTTTAGAACTCAACTAATTACTAAAGTTACACAATTTTTTACCAGTCACGCCAAATAACGGCGTGACTTAGGATCCCATGTTAAATATCAAACGTCGTGACATAGACGCTCCGTCTGTCGGTCTCGAACAATTACACCCAGTCATTCAACGCATTTACCGCGGTCGCGGTATTACTGATATTGCCGATATCAAACGTAGTGCCGGTCAACTGCTACCCGTTTCGTCAATGAAAGGCATAGATGTCGCCTGCCAACTATTATTTGATGTACTAAAAAAGCAACAACGAATTACTATTGTTGGTGACTTCGACGCAGATGGTGCGACAAGTACTGCGTTGATGATGCTTGGTCTTGCCAAGCTTGGGTTCCAAAACGTTAAGTATAATGTCCCTAATCGATTTGATTACGGCTATGGTTTAAGTCCGCAATTGGCAACAGAGGTGGTCAATGATGGTACCGATGTAATCATCACGGTGGACAATGGTATTTCGTGTTTAGAAGGTATCGAAATCGCCAAGGCCGCTGGAGTTAAAGTGGTGGTTACCGACCACCACTTACCGGGTAAACAGCTTCCTAATGCCGATGCTATTGTTAATCCCAATCAACCAGATTGTGAGTTTGCCAGTAAAAATTTGGCCGGGGTTGGCGTCGCGTTTTATTTACTATTAGGTCTTCGCCATCATTTACGCCAACAGGATTGGTTTGCATCTCAGAATATCTCTGAGCCTAATATGGCAGAGTTTATCGACCTAGTAGCGTTAGGTACGGTTGCCGACGTAGTACCTCTTGATAGCAACAATCGTATTTTGGTTCATCAAGGACTCGCTCGAATTAAAAAAGGGGTATGTCGCCCTGGTATTAAAGCCCTGTTGCAAATTGCAAATAAAGAGCTGACGCAAGTTAAGTCCACAGATTTTGGTTTTGTTATTGGGCCAAGGCTTAATGCCGCGGGGCGCCTTGACGATATGGCTTATGGCATACGCTGTTTGTTAACCGAAAACTACGGCCAGGCATTAAAAATCGCCGAGGACTTAAACGGCTTGAATACTGAACGTAAAGAAATTGAGCAAGGCATGCGTATTGAGGCAGAAGCGGCTGTGAATACCCTGCAACTTAAAGACGGTGACTTGCCTAATGGTATTTGTGTCTTTGCACCAGATTGGCATCAAGGTGTGATAGGTATTGTCGCGGGGCGCGTAAAAGACAAGTATTACCGCCCGACCGTGGCCTTTGCATTAGGTGATGGTGAAGGTGAAAACCAACAAATTAAGGGTTCTGCGCGGTCGATTCAAGGCATACATATTCGTGATGTGTTAGACCAAGTCAATACTCAAAATCCGGGGTTAATTGGTAAGTTTGGGGGTCATGCTATGGCCGCTGGTCTAAGTTTACCCCTTAAAAACCTTGAAGCGTTCAAAATTGAATTTAATCGAATTTTAACCCAACATCTATCTGAAGAAGTGTTGACTCAGGTGACATTAACTGATGGCGAATTGCCAAGTGATTGTTTTACCACAGAGTTTAGTCAACAGCTTAACCTAGCAGGACCTTGGGGTCAGGGGTTTGCCGAGCCGACATTTGACGATACATTTGACGTAATTAGTCATCGAATTGTTGGTGCAAAACATCTAAAACTCGTTTTAACCAATGAGACCGGTATCGTCATCGATGCCATTCATTTTAATTGTGACTTAGGCGTTTGGCCTAACAACTCGATTCGACAAGTCCGTGTGGTGTATCAATTGGATATCAATGAGTTTAGAGGAAATCGAACCTTACAACTGATTGCCAGTGAAGTCGCGCCGCTTTAAATTGAAAAAAAAGAGTGAAGCTCGCAGCTCCTAACATAGACGTTATTACACATAAAAGCTGGCTAATACATACTTAGCCAGCCCAAAAACATTAAGTTAAAGTCGTGTTGCTTGAATGCTTAAGCCTTCAGAAATCGATTTAAACGCATCGGCTTCAACAACAGGCAAGTTTGGAAACATCGCTTTGATTTCAGCTTGTACTACCGGCGACAAACTCATGCCCCCTGTAATAAACAGTATTTCTGGCTGTTCAGGACTTTTCTTCAAACATTCTGTGATCAATGACTTTACACGCGCCATCCAACCAATCATCGAACGTTTTAAATCTGCTTCAGTTAATTCAACCTGGTATTGAGGATCGATATATTTAAGCGGCAAGACAATGTGTGGTTTTGCCGACAACATCTCTTTTGCTAATCGCGAAGAGTTAACTAAACGAGCCGACAACTTTTCTTCTTGCACCGTTAACAACTTCTCTAATTTCTCAGGTTCTTTGGCTACCGACATCGTTTGCGCGATTTCTAATCCCATCTCGTCAGAGAAAAAGCTGTTTAAACGAGGAATGTCGTCTACTGCAACCATGTCATTGTAATACAGAGGAGGTACTGGAATACCATTTGTGGTTTCAGAGCCTAACCCCATAGATGGAGCAATGGATTTTAAAATTAAGTTTTTATCACATTCCATCCCACCTAACCGAGTGCCGGTTACTGACAATACATCCTGCTGTCGGTCATATTGATGTTGCTGTTGCGTACCTAAACGAATTAAACAAATATCCGTTGTACCGCCACCGATATCCACCACCAGCGCGACTTTTTCTTCAGTTAATTGCTGTTCAATACGGTATGCCGCGGCAATAGGCTCTTCTAGGAAATCTATCTTTTTAAATCCGGCTAAGGTAGCCGCATCTCGCATAATGCTAATGGCTTGCTGGTTTCCATCTTCGCCACGAGTTCCGTGGTATTTTACCGGACGACCAACAACAGCCCCCTCTACCGTCTTGCCCAGTTGCGCTTCCGCCTTGCTTTTAAAAAAACCAAGTTGTTTGGCAATAAGACCAACAAAGGCATCTCGTTGACCTGACAGTAAACTTGCTCCTAAGAAATTTTTAGGTGAGTAAATCAAACGGCCTTTTTCAGGTGTTTTTAAATACTGTTTAAAGCCAGCTTCACCGAATAGAAATGTACCGGTTTCAACCATTTTATAAAGTGGCAAGTCATCTACTGATTGATGTTTTAATAACTCATTAATCGCGCGACGTTGTAACTTAGGGGTATTATGGAATTCACCACGAAGTTGGTCAATTTGAGTTAAATAGCGACGTTGCTCAGCAGGCGTTGTGGCTTCTTCATATTTGTCTTTGGCTTTATCAAGCTGCGCTGAAATACCACGTTTGATGTGCTGAACTTTTTCTTCAATCACCTCAACCGGAGGCATTGGTAAATCGTCTTCATAATAAATAAAAACTGAAGAACGAATTTTAAAAGGGGTTTTTGAGTCAGAATCAAGCTCAACAAATTGGTGGTGCTTGCCGTCAGATAATACAACTTCAGAGTTAGACGTGCCGTAATCAATCCCAATGGTAACCATGCTGATAATAGTCTCTTCGTGTTAGCGCAAAAAATTAGGAAGCGATTCTACTAAAACAAGGTGAAAAGACCATTAAAATTTCAAATTGATTGCGGCATTAATCAATATTTAAAAGCGAAAACCGATTTGCATAAATTGTTCGATTTGCTTTACATCGCTTGCCACAACTCAATTTTATTGCCTTCAGGGTCTGCAAACCAGCCAAACTTGCCATAATCGAACTCTTCAGGTTCACCAATTAAGGTGCCACCATTTTGTTTTACATTAGCCAATACGCCATATAAATCATCCACTAAGAAATTAATTAAAAACCCCTGCTGTTGCGATTTACCCGGTACATCAAAATAATCGGTTGTCGATTTAAATAATGAAAACGCGGTATACGCATTTTTAGGGATTTTGTCCGGCGCAAACGTCGCACCATATTCGCCTATTTCTATACCTAAAACCTCCTGATACCAACGATTCAGATTTTCTGTGTCATTTGCCTTAAAAAACACGCCACCTATCCCAACAACTTTTGCCATTTTGGTCATTCCCGACTAATACTTAATTATACGTTTGTTACAGCGTAGCTAACTGTTTCTCATTTGGAAACTAGGGAGTGATATATGAACCACATAAAGTACGCCATACTCATTTTTTCGTGTGTTTTAATGTATGGATGCGCAACACACACACCTATATTTAAAGCAAAAGCCCCTAAAAATATCTATTTAGATCATGAATTTGGAGCGGCACCGGCACTGGAAACTGAGCAGGAAATTTTCAAAATTACTGAACAGATGGAACGTTACGTCTACCTACGTCTCAAGCCAATTCGTGACATACCAGCAAGAACCAAAAGAATGATCCAAGATCTCTTTGACCCCAATCAACTAGATATTCGATACGTACACAATGCCGACTTAACTGCCTCAGAAGCCTTTGAACAGGGAGCCGCCAACTGTTTGTCACTTACAATTCTGTCTTATGTTTTAGCCCAAGAAGCAAGAATGGAAGCCAAGTTCATGGATGTCAAAGTGCAGGAAAACTGGACTTACAACAATGGTGTCCGCATGTTAAATGGCCATGTAAATTTGCATATCAAAGAGCCGATCATTCATTCTATCCTACTTAAAAATGAGTCAACTTATGTCGTCGACTTCTTACCAATGTTAAATGGTCCAAAAAGATCGTCTAAAAGGTTATATAAAAATGACATTATCGCCCTTTTTTACAATAACAAAGGTGCTAACGCTTTGGTTAATAACGAATTAAACAAAGCATACCATTACTTTAAACAAGCAACCATTTTGGCCCCCACAATCACAGAGTCCTGGGGTAATCTAGCGAGTTTGTACACACGTAAAGGCTTTATTGCTGAAACTGAAACCATATTGCAATACGCATCTAGTATCGATAAAAGCAATTTAAATCTGCAAGAGAGCCTAGCGTACCTTTATCAAAGTACGGGTCGTCAAGAACTTGCCAACGACTTGTTTGCCAAAATTCGAAAAGTACGAACTAAAAACCCTTACTATTTCGCAATGTTAGCTAAGACCTCATTTGACAAAGGGCATTATCGTGCCTCTATCAGTCATTTCAAAAAGGCGTTAAAGCTAAATAATCAAGAGCATCAGTTTTTATTTGGGCTGGCACAAAATTATTGGCAATTAGGTGAGCATAAACGTGCTAATTATTATTTAGAACGCGCGCGTTCATTAGCGGATGATTATCTCGATAAAGAAAAATACGAGAGTAAAATTTATGCGCTACAAAATATGAAAATGCGCTAGTTTTGAACTCTAGAGTCAAGGCGAGTTAAAGCTGTATAAAATATATACAACCTAGCTAGCCTTACTTTCCCTTCTGTTCATTTTCACGATGAACAACCTACCCAACACGTTAAGAGTCCTTTAATCCTCATTCCAGTTTGTTAAAATTTTGTACAAAATAAAGCCCCTGAAACCAAACTGAACCACCTAGAGGTAACATGACTAGTAGTAGCAGTAAATTGATCCACGTCCTTTGCATATCATTTGCATTAACAACGGCAATTATTACAAGCACAGATGCATTCGCATCTGCAGTTAAACAAACCAAAGGTGATTTCGAAGACAAATTCCGTCAATTAGACGAAATCTTACCGACCCCAAATGTTTATCGAGCAGCCACTGGCGAAGCCGGTGAAAAATATTGGCAACAACAAGTCAACTACGACATAAAAGTTAAACTTGATGAAGACAAACGCAGGTTAGACGCGAAACAAACGATTGAGTACCAAAACAACTCTCCGTATACCCTTCGCTATCTGTGGTTGCAACTTGAACAGAATAAATACAAAGCGGATTCAATTTCCGAAGCGGGGACGTCATTTGCTGGAATTGGCCGCAGAGGTCCAGCGACTTCAGCCGGCGATGCAAACACGCCAGCTAAATTGAGCCTAGGTGAATTGCGTCGTCAACAGTTTTTGACCGACCATGAATTAGGTTACGACGTATTGTCAGTTTCAGATAGTGATGGCAAACCGCTTAAGATGACGGTCGTCGGCACAAACTTACGTGTTGATCTTAAGCGTCCATTAAAACCGGGCAAATCAACAACAATCAAGATGAACTTTGGTTTTAACATTGTTGAAGAAGATGCTGTATCTGCTCGAGCGGGTTACGAACACTTCCCAGACGACGCTCGTAAAGGCGGCAATGACATATTTTTGCTAGCGCAGTGGTTTCCACGTTTACATGCATTTAGTGACTATGAAGGTTGGCACAACAAAGAGTTTATTGGCCGTGGCGAATTTACTCTAGAATTTGGCGACTACAACGTTGAAATCACAGTTCCAGCTGACCACATTGTATCAGCGACAGGCGAACTTGATAATCCAAAAGACGTGTTAACTAAAACTCAACGTAAACGTTTTGAGAAAGCGAAAAATGCTGAGCGTCCTGTATTTATTGTTACGGCAGAAGAAGCACTTGAAAACGAAAAAGAAGGTACATCAAAGTCTAAAACATGGCGCTTTGAAGCAGAAAACGTACGAGACTTTGCCTGGGCATCTTCACGTAAATTTATGTGGGATGCTAAAGGTTATCACCAAGGTGGCGATGACCAGCCATTAGTCATGGCGATGTCGTTTTACCCGAAAGAAGGTGGCGAACTTTGGGAGAAATATTCTACTGAAGCCGTTGTTCATACAATGGAAGTCTACTCAAAGTATTCATTCGATTATCCATACCCTACAGCGCAATCAGTAAATGGACCGGTTGGGGGCATGGAATACCCAATGATCACATTTAATGGTCCACGGACGACTTTGCAAAAAGATGGCAGTCGTACTTATACACAGGCAGAAAAACGCTTTCTAATTGGCGTCGTAATCCATGAAATCGGTCATATTTATTTCCCAATGACAGTTAACTCAGACGAACGCCAATGGACTTGGATGGATGAAGGTCTTAATAGCTTTTTAGATGCGATCGCTTGTCGTGAGTGGGATCCTACAATTCCATGGGGTGTTGAACCTCGTTATATCACTGATTACATGAAAGGCAATGTGCAAGTGCCAATCATGACGCAATCAGACAGTGTATTAAAACTAGGTCCAAATGCTTACTCAAAACCGGCGGCTGCACTTAATATTCTTCGTGAAGTTATCTTAGGCCGTGATCTTTTTGACTTTGCATTTAAAGAATACGCGCAACGTTGGAAGTTTAAACGCCCGACTCCATCTGACTTTTTTAGAACCATGGAAGAGGCTTCTGGTGTCGATTTAGATTGGTTTTGGCATGGTTGGTTCTATACAACTGACCACGTTGATATCGCAATTGAGAGCGTATACCAATTACGTTTAGACACTCAAAATCCAGATATTGATTACGCTCGTTTACGCGACATAGAAAATGACAAGCCAACACCATTGTTTGAAGTACGTAATCAACAAGAAGGTAAAACGACTTGGGTTGACGCCAACAAAGACGTGACCGATTTTTACGACGAAAACGACCGATTTACCGTGACAAATAAAGAACGCAACAAATATCAAAAATGGTTGAAGGAACTTAAACCTTGGGAAAAAGCGACTTTTGAACGCGCTGTAGCAGAAGATAAAAACTATTATGTTATCGACTTCTCTAACCTTGGTGGCTTAGTTATGCCTATCTTGCTTGAGTTGACGTTTGAAGATGGTTCAATTGAACAACAATATATTCCAGCCGAAATTTGGCGACGCACACCAAAAGCCGTTAAGAAGCTTATCGTGACGGATAAATCGAAGAAGCTGGCAAGTGTGCAAATTGATCCACATTGGGAAACGGCTGACGTTGATATAGCAAACAACCGTTACCCACAACAGTTTATCAAATCACGTGTTGAAGCTTACAAAAGCAAAAAGCGCGATGGCAAAGTGTATCGTGATATCATGCAAGACATAAAAACTGAACTTAAAACTGAGAAAAAATCTGACGACAATGCGTCTGACGAATAACCCCTTTGGTTTTAACTATCGTTAGTAATCTGTGTTTAAAGATGTGTTATTAACGATTGTTTTTAATTACAAATGCCCGATAATTATCGGGCATTTTTAGTTACATTGATTTTGATCATCTAACCCGTATTTTTTCTCTGACTTTTGGAACGTTCATGACATATCGCTGGTTTACATTAATCCCTTTTTTAATTGTATTACTCATGTCTAATTCTGCAGCGGCCCATAAACTGAAATCTGCTTTTAGTATTGTATTATTTAATGAACGGACTGGCTTTTTGGAAGTGATGCACCGCTATTCACTTCATGATGCAGAAGAAGCGGCTCAGGAATTATTTAAAGGTAAATCTGATATTATTGACGATCCAAAAACCCAACAGAAGTTTGCCGATTACATCATGTCTAACTTTCAGATTAGAGATGAAAACAAACAGCCAATTCCCCTGAACTTTGTCGGCTCTCAAAACGACGCAGGTTACTTTTGGATCTATCAAGATTATAAACTCACCAGACAATACAAATGGATTGAAATAAAACAATTGGCACTCACTGAGTTGTGGCGAGAACAGATGAATGCGGTAAATGTCGAAAATTCTGGACAAACTAGCACGGTTACTTTCTCTGCCGGCGACAACTGGCAACGAGTCATAACTCAGGTTAACAGTAAGTTAAATTAACACTATTATTTACGCGCCAATCTAATGGCGTATTTCCATTTCCTTTTCTATATTTAAAACATAGTGGCTTGGGGAAATGTTATGAAACTCATCCTTTTTTTTGCGACGCTTACGCTTTGGGCATCAAGCTCTGTTGCCGTGCAACGAGTCCGTATCATTACCGTTGAAGAAGCCCCTGCGAACTATTTAAATTCGTCTGGTCAAGCCGATGGCTATGTCACAGATATCATCAACGCTATGCAATTGAACATACAATCGCAATCTAATCTACTGACTGAAAACCAACACGCTGTTGCCATTGAATTTGTACCTGAAGCCCGCAGTTTAAGTATTCTGCAAAGTGACAAAAACGTCGTAATGTTCAGTATTTCAAAAACAAAATCTCGCCAGAACCAATATTTATGGATCGGGAAAGTCATGAAAAAGGCTTGGCAGGTATATAGCTTGCCCGACACTCAAATAGAAATTTCAGACATCAATTCACTTCGACAACTAGATGCTATTGGTGTTGTCAGAGGGGATATAAGAGAAGAGTGGTTGATTGAAAAAGGCTTTAGTAACTTACAGTCTGTCACGCACCATGCGCAAAATTTGCAAATGTTATTGCGCGGCCGAGTTCCCGTTATTATTCACGAACCTCTAGGCATATTGTCCAACCTGCAGGCGATTGACCAGGGCATTGAAATAGTTAAGCCAACCTACCTGCTTAATACCTCATCTGTTTATATCGTCATGTCTGCGTCATCGGATCCGGAAATTTTCAACCAATGGCGTAACGCTTATTTATCGATAAAACAAGATGGCACATTAAAAGAGATAAGTTTGAAATGGCAAAGTAAAATTTATGCCGAACTAAGTGTATTACCGGAAATAAAGGACGACGTATTAGTTTTTTAATTAAAGCTTAAAAAACGTGATATCTAGGTCAATGTTGTACGAAATAAAACTTTTACTTAGTGCGTTTTCACTTCATGCACTAAACATTTTTTATTGGGCTAATTGTGCCATTGATATTGAAGTACGTTTCAAACTTTGACGGTTAAGTAAATGAGAAGATATTACTAAAATACTACCTACAACCGTAAACCAAGTTTCAACATGCTCACCAATAGTGACACCAAAAATCAAGGTTAAGATCCCAACCACACCAACCATAGCCGGTTGCGGGTTTTTATGAGTACGGTAAGCTCTAGGAATACTCACAGCTAAGATAACAATTACAGGTAATAGCAGAACAGTATGTAGCCAGGTTTCATGCATTTCTTCAGCAACAAAATTTAGACCTAAACTAACGCCACCAGATAACAAGATCACAGGCAAAATGCAGTGTAATACACACAAAAAAGATAACCATGCACCAGCGATGTCTCTCATTTCACTAAACCTTATTATTTAACAGGATTGATATAATATAACATTACATTTTTTTGAGCCAGATTTATTTTATTTTTATTTAGGTTTGCATCAAATTAAATTCTTTCGTTAGTCGGAACTAAATGGATGTTACAGCTAAACTGTGCCTGCCGTTTTACATTTGCCGTTATTACAATTTCTCATGACATCAAAACTCCACTTTTTAAACTTAATTAACAATCCCCCTCCGCAAAAGCAGAAGAAAATAACAATTTAGTTTCAACATATAAAAAAATAAATGCCCCAATCTAGATAATGAGATTGATTCTCATTAAGTTTTTGATTAACCTGTTCGGATTGATAACGATTCTCATTACGATAAAATTGGAAGCAACTCAGATGTTGAAAAAATCTTTAGTAACACTCGCTATTTTGGCTAATACCTTGGCGATTACTGCATGTTCATCAGACGATGATAAAAACTCAGCACCTACCGGTATAAATTTAGCAACAAGTTCAGTTGACGAAAACGAAGTTGGCGCACGCATAGGCCAGTTAACGGCGGTTGATTCTGATTCTAACGACACGCATACCTTCACCCTTGATGACGCCCGTTTTGAAATTTCTGGCGATCAGTTGTCACTTGCCTCTGACATCGCATTAAATTACGAAGTTGAAAGTACAGTAACGGTTAATGTCACAACAACAGACAGCGAAGGAAACTCGTTTTCAAGTGACCTCACTATTGATGTGAACGATGTTTTAGACAGATATGACTTTGGTGAACGAGTTTCTTATACCGGCCAAGTAGCTCGTCAGCTATTGATCCTTGAACTTAATAATTACATCGACAGCCAGCTAACAACTGACCTAAATAACAATGTATTAACCACACGTGACGAAGTTATTGCTAAATTGATGTCGTTTTACAAAATGACTTCGGACGAATATGTATTGGAAACAAGCCAAAACCCACTCACCGTTGCGACGACGCCAGGTGCCGTTCAAACTATTTTAGCCGACGTTTCTTCTTCTTTAAAAGATTTAAGCGGTAAAATTGCGGGTAATGACGCAACTGGTCAGCATAAAGATTGGAGTACAGAATTTGTTGCATTTGGCGACAAAGGAACCCGTACGCCAGAACAAGAAATTATTCGCCTGTTTAATCTAATTGCAGACAATGCAGAAGAAGAATTTTTCAATGGCAATGCTCGTACAGACGCCTTTGGCGATACCATTACAAAAGTTTATTTAAGTGACGATGGCTTAGACTACAAACAGCTTATCCAAAAAATATTGCTTGGTGCAGTTAACTTTTCACAAGGTACTGATGATTACTTAGACAATAACATTGATGGTAAAGGTTTGTTGTCAACTCACGTTGTTGAAGCTGGTAGCAGTTACAGTGCTTTAGAGCATCAGTTTGACGAAGGGTTTGGCTACTTTGGTGCGGCACGTGACTATTTGGAATATTCAGATGACGAAATTTCCATAAAAGGTGGTCGTGACGATTATCAAGGCATGCACGATACAAATGGTGATGACGAGATTGATTTCAATTCTGAGTATATTTTTGGCCATGCGGCTAATGCTGCAAAACGTGACCGTGGTACTGTGACTAATGCAGCGCCAACCGACTTTACCTCAGATGCTATGAACGCCTTCCTAATAGGCAGAAAACTTCTTGCTGATACCGCCGGTACTGAACTAACTGATCAACAAATGGCTGATTTAATTGCCCAACGTGACATTGCCGTTGCAGCATGGGAAAAAGCCATCGCAGCAACAGTAGTGCATTACATAAACGATACACTTGGCGATTATGCGGCATTTGCAACAGACTCATTTTCTTATAGTGATTTGGCTAAGCACTGGTCAGAACTAAAAGGTTTTGCAATCAGTTTGCAGTTCAGTCCGTTCTCGCCATTAACACCAACGCAGCATGAACAAGTTAATCAACTTATTGGCGATGCTCCTGAATTAGTCAGTGACAATGTAGACAGCTACAAAGCCGATTTGTTGCAAGCTCAAGGCATACTCGCAACAGCTTATGCTTTTGATGCGGAAAACGTTACAAACTGGTAGTTTTTTAAGTTTTATCAGTAAAAGCGATAGGCTGGCCAATGTGTCAGCCTTTTGTATTTTAAATTTGACAACAAAAGGTACAAGGTTAGATGAATTTTTCACGACATTTTTTGTCAGTTCCTCACATTAAATCAATCACGCTCAGTCTTACTTTATTGGTTTCAGCAGCATGCAGTGATTCGTTAACGAGCGAACAGGGAGCGGACTTTAAAGATGGACAAAGCGCCCCAGAAGTGGAAACAGAGTTTGACCAACTGGCATTAATAAATGGACTTACGACAAAAGTATTTTTACCTTCCATAGAACAATTTAAACAAGATACAACAACCTTAACTTCAGATATTAACGACTACTGTAGCTCGGTTGATGCATCAAATTCTGCCTCAGCACAGGCAGTTGAAGAATTAGCTATCGCCCAGAATAGTTGGCGCAACACTATGGATACTTGGCAAAAAATTGAAGTTATGCAAGTAGGCCCTCTCATTGAAAATGATTACAATTTAAGAAATGTTATATATTCATGGCCGCTAGTCAATTATTGCGCGGTAGATCAAGATGTTGGTCACAATGAAGTTGGCCAATTTAACGGCGAAGATTATGATATAAGTCGTCGTACAAGCAATCGTAAAGGCTTAACAACTATTGAGTATTTGTTATTTAACGACTCTTTAGCTCATGCATGTTCAAAGGACAGTTTGGCACCCACAGGTTGGAATGAACGTCCAGCAGAAGAACGAATTAAAGCACGTTGTGAGTTTGCAACGGCAGTCGCTAATGACCTTAACCAAAATGCAACATTACTGCATACAAACTGGACTGACGAAACGAACGGTTTTCAATCACAATTGTTAAGCGCCGGTCAATCTGATAGCAGTTTTGCCTCACCACATAAAGCAATAAACGCACTTACTGACGCTATGTTTTATATCGACAGCATAACCAAAGACAGCAAACTCGGTGCTCCCATTGGATTGGCTGATAATAGTTGTGGAAATATGGCATGTGTTGCTGATGTCGAGTCAAATATTGCGGATTATGGTTTAGCCAACATTCGTAATAATTTAGTGGCGTTTAGGATGTTATTTGTCGGTGGCAGTGATGCACCTGAAGATATCGGTTTTGATGACTTTCTACGCGAAGTAGATGGTGACGAGTTAGCTACAACTATGACAAACGACATAGACGCAGCAATAACGTTAATCGAACAGTTTAATGAAGCGGCTGACACTCAGGTCTCTGACCAACCCCCTACAGCGATAAATGGCAATATGAATGATGCTGTGACAACTAACCCAGAAAAAATTCAAGCCATTTATGTTGCGGTCAAAAAAGTCACAGATAATCTTAAATCCTTGTTTATTACTTATCTCGCATTAGAACTGCCAATTACATCTGCCGGAGACGCTGACTAATGACGACCCGTATTTTAAATACCCTGATTATTAGCGCGGCAATAGTCGGGCACACTCCAGCCATAGCAAACCAAGACATCACAACTGATGACGTTAACAATACAAAGGTTAAGCAGCAAATAATTGCCGATGAAGTTAAGAAGCAGCAGTCAAAAATGGCGACTGAACATATGCAAATATTGGGGCGCACCGACAAGCTAAGAACTGAAGCAGGTTCAGCGACCTTGATTGATGAACTGGCACTCGACAAAATGGAATACGACGATATACATCGTATTTTAGCGCAAGTGCCTGGGGTTAATATTCGTCAAGAAGACGGTTACGGTTTACGCCCTAACATAGGTTTTCGTGGCGTGACGCCTGAGCGCAGTAAAAAGATCAATATTCTTGAAGACGGTATATTGATTGGCCCTGCGCCCTACTCCGCACCAGCAGCCTATTATTTTCCAAGCGTAAATCTAATGACATCGGTCGAAGTATTTAAAGGGCCTGCGGCAATTAAGTATGGCCCTAACACGGTTGCTGGCACATTAAATATGACGACACGGGTTATCCCAGAGTCATCTGAAGGTGCCATTGATTTAAGCTACGGCTCAAATGCGTATTCGAAAATCCATGCCCATTGGGGCAACTCAATCAACTTAGGTCCAGGTCAATTAGGGTTTATGTTAGAGGGTCTTTCGCTGTCTGCAGACGGTTTTAAAGATATCGATTTTGCTGAAAAAAGCTTATATGACGAAGATAGTGGTTTTAACAAAAACGACGTTTTAGCAAAATTAAATTACCTAGTCTCCGGCACGTTGTTTGGTGAAGACGTTGATCATTATATCGAACTCAAACTAAGTCAGTCGGATGAAGACAGTAACGAAACTTACATGGGCTTAACGGATGGTGACTTTGCCTCTACGCCTTATCGTCGTTACGCAGTAAGTCAGGTTGGCAATATGGTTTGGGAACATAATCAGTCAATGTTGACCTATTCAATCTCAAACCAATCTATAATGTGGGTTAATCGCCTTTATAACAATACGTTTACCCGAGCTTGGCAAAAAGTAAATGGGTTTAATCACACCACAACGCTGCAAAACATTATTGCTAATCCAGCGGAATACGAAGACTTTTATCAAATACTGACCGGTGAACGCGATTCGATTGCCGTCAGCGAACAGCTCATTGTCGGCACCAACGACCGCAGTTATTATTCCCGGGGCTGGCAGTCTGATCTTTCGTATTCAACGGCAATTTTTGACATAGAACACGTTATTAAAACGGGCGTACGTGTTCATCAAGACCGCATTGACCGCGATCACTTTGAACAAAATTTTAAGATGACTCAAGGTATTATGACGCCTATAGATGATACGACCGAATTTACAACTGTCGATTATGAAAAAAGCAATGCGGTTTCTGTCTACTTTGAAGATACGTTAAAGTTAAATGACCTAGAACTAACAGCCGGTGTTCGCGGTGAAATGGTTGACAGTCGATATCAAAACCGGCAAGTCGACGCCACCGAAGACTGGTTAGAAAAGTCTTCAACCACTTGGTTATATAGTTTATCTGGGTTTTACACCTTAAATAACAACACAGGCATTTTTGCCGGAGTACATCAAGGTTATGTACCAACAAGTCCAAAGCAAGCGGCTAGCATCGAGCCAGAAAAGAGTGTCAATTATGAATTAGGTGGTCGCTATCAAAAAGGGGAAACAAAATTTGAAGCTGTATTGTTTTATAATGACTTCGAAAACTTGAAAGAAAGCTGCTCCTTTTCGATAAGTGCGTCTTGCACAAACACAGCCCTTCTTGACCAAGAATATAATGGCGGTGAAGTTGAAGTGTCTGGTTTAGAGCTCAGTTCGGGTAGTCGAGTAATAATTACCGACACTATAGATTTACCTTGGTCTGTGACATACACCTATACCGATTCTGCGTTTAAATCCGATTTTAATTCGACATTTGAAATGTGGGGCGACATCGAAAAAGGTGATCCGGTCCCTTACTTACCAAACAATCAATTTGCCCTTAATGTCGGTTTAGAGACAACAACATGGCAGCTTAGTGCAATTATAAAATACACGAGTGACATGCCAGAGGCGGCTGGTGACAATGTTTCATTGTCAGGACTATCAACCGATGCAAGTACAGTAGTGGACATAAATGCCAATTACTCATTGCCTGGTGGGCACACACTTTATCTTAAAATAGACAATATATTAGACAACGTCGCTTTAGTATCACGTCGACCATTTGGCGCACGACCAAGCAAACCCCAACAATTTTTTGTTGGTTATAAATACCAGTTTTAATTGATAAGATGACAAACTTAAGTTACTTCAACTTTGATTTTAAACTATGACCTTTTATGACGGGCTCGCTTTATTAAACGACAACCTGCTAGCGCACGTAACTAGCCCCAATAAACGTTTGTTTTGGGGCTATATTATTGCCACTTTGGCGATTGTTTTTGTCGTCAGTAGCCGTCATAAAAAAAACACGAGCTTTTTAAAATATGTCTTAGACAAACGTATTTGGCTTCACCGCTCTGCAGTACATGATTATGTCATTTTTATAATTAACATTGTCATTAAAACTCTTATTATCACACCATTTTTGTTTGCTGTTGCACCAATTGCAATATGGGTCTCGTTTGGCCTGGAGAATATTTTTGGTGAACTCTCTGCTGTAGTCACTAATAAAACAGGTGTGGCGGTGCTATTTACCGTTATGCTCTTTTTAATGGACGACCTTACTCGATTTTTACTTCACTTAGCTTTACATAAGATCCCCGTTTTATGGGCATTTCATAAGGTACACCATAGTGCGCAGGTTTTAACACCGGTAACGGTTTATCGAATTCATCCGGTGGAAAGTGCACTTTATGCCATACGACTGCTGTTAGTTAATGGTCTTGTTTTAGGCTTGGGATTTTATTTGTTTAGCTACCAATTGCGGGTTATCGACATTTTGGGAGCCAATATGTTTATTTTTGCATTTAATGTTTTGGGGGCTAATTTGCGTCATTCACATGTTTGGTTTAGTTGGCCAAAAACAATAGAAAAATGGTTTATCTCCCCTGCTCAACATCAAGTTCACCATAGTCGCGCTTTCATCCACCGAGACAAAAACTTTGGTACCACATTGGCAATTTGGGACCGTATGACACACTCATTAGTCTGCAGTCATGAATGTTCAAAACCAATAATATTTGGGGTAAGAGATAAAAAAATAAACCAATCGGTCGTAACTTTATACTTCAAGCCTATTGGTGATTTTGCCACGGTTTTGGTTAATATATTTAAACGCCCTACCAAATAATTTGTCTCGCTTAAATAAGTAAATAGCTTCTAAGCTTTGTGCCACCTTCATTTCGAGTCACCAAAGCAACTTTTATCACGTAATTGGTAACTGTTTTGCAATGTCATATTGATCAAATTTGATCTATTTTTTGCCCAGTGCGTAATACTGTAAGAAGACAGCACTTTTGAACTAGGTAACGAACATAACAACATGACCCACTTTAATGAAAATCAATTAAGCGAAATGCCAACACGGCAACGAGCGCAATTTATAAATAGTTTGTCTGGTTATAAAAGCGCGAATTTAGTCGGTACGATAGATAACGCCGGGCAAACCAACCTAGCTATGATTAGTTCGGTGGTACATTTAGGCGCGTCTCCAGCATTAATGGGTTTTATCGTTAGGCCAAACACGGTCACTCGACATACGTTAGAAAATATTGAACAAACCAACCAATACACTATAAACCAAGTCAATAGCTCGATTTGGCAACAAGCACATCAAACGTCTGCACGATATGACAAAAGCCAAAGTGAATTTAGTGAAACCGGGCTAAGCCCTTTCTATATTGCAGGCGTTTCGGCGCCGTTTGTTGCTGAAAGTGAGTTAAAATACAGCCTAGAACTTCAACAAATTATTCCAATTGAATTAAACGGCACCTTGTTTGTTATCGGAAAAATAACTAACGTTATTTGTAACACCTCCGTTATCAAACAAGACGGATACATTGATATTGAAGCCATCGATACTGTTGCTATTTCTGGTCTAGACAGCTATCACCAAACCCGGAGACTCAGCCGGTTAAGCTACGCCAAGCCAGAAAGTATGACTCAACAAATTCCACTTGATGGCATGTGATTGTTGAAAATGAAGTAACTCCAGAATCTAAAAACACAGTTAAGCTAATTTAGTTCGCGTAAAACAGAACACCGACAAGTGAGGCAATACCTTATGATGACAATATTTTACGATGGTCAGTGCCCGCTTTGCTCATCGGAAATGCGGCATTTAAAACAACATGACACACATGATGTGATCAACCTAGTTGACTTGCACCAACAGGATTTTGCTAAACATTACCCCGATATCGAGTTCTCCAAGGCGATGGCGATATTGCATGGCCGCTATCAAGATAAGATATTACTTGGTCTTGAAGTGACCCATCGAGCATGGACACTTGTAGGAAAGGGCTTTTGGGTTGCACCGTTAAACTGGCCAATAATTAAACCAATAAGCCACTGGGTTTATCTTGTTGTCGCAAAATATCGACAGCCCATTTCCGCAGTACTCGCAAATTTATTTAACATCAAAACAGAGACTTGCCAAAACGGAGCTTGTAATGCAAAAGCAACAAAGCCTAATCATTGGCGCAAATAGCGGCATCGCTAAAGCACTTGCCGCTGAAGTACTTTCTAGGTCTGACAAAGGGCTCATATTAGTGAGTCGAGATTTAGCTATTTACGAAAATACAACTGGCCCACATATCCACAAAATCGAGATTGATAACTACCATGTTGACGAAATAAAGCGAGCGGTGAGAAAAATTCAAAAAGTCTCAAATCTCCCCATTACTCAAGTCTTTATTTGCCAAGGATTACTCCATAGCGACACGATAAAGCCAGAAAAGCGGTTAGAGGATATAGACACAGCTTCGTTCCAACAAATCGTCACAGTCAACGCGCTAACCCCTTTGCTTTGGCTTCAACAATTAGTCTCTACATTGACTGGTGCCCATAATTGCAAAGTGGTTGTATTTAGTGCTCGGGTCGGCAGTATTAACGATAATCAACTTGGTGGTTGGTATAGCTACCGGGCATCCAAAGCAGCGTTAAACATGATGCTAAAAAATGCGGCGATTGAACTGGCTAGGCGGGCCAAAAATATCAAAATCATTTCGTTTCATCCTGGAACAACTGACACTGAGTTATCCAAACCATTTCACGCTAATGTGCCTGCGGGAAAACTGTTTACCCCTAAATTCGTCGCCCAGCAACTTTTCACTATTTTAGCGAATACAGAAATAGATGGAACATTGAGTTTTTTAGATTGGCAGGGAAAATCAATTGAGTGGTGAGTGACTGCATTTATCACTATAACAAGTTGGTGTATTTAAGGCTTATGCTTCGAGAACAGAGTGAACTTAACTGAGCCTAATCTAAACAGACTAATTCCAACCCAGTCGCCACTTATCTGCTTGCTTTAGTTCTCGCCAATCCAATAAGTACTCATTGTTTGAAATCACGGCCTCAATTTTACACTCGACGACATTTTGCCATTCGTCAAACGTGACTGACGTTACCAAAAAATGCTTTTCTTTATTAGTCACGTGCACTTTAGTCCATTTACTGTTGAGTAATGCTTTTGGGCTCACTTGGTTTTTTGGCGCGTTATATTGGCAATGCCCTACGCCATTTACATTTGAAAGTGTTTCTATTGAGGCTGTTTTATTAGGTATTGTTGTATTAGATGTCATTGACTTAGGCCTTTTATTACAACTGTACAACGTGAAGGCATGGTGCACGTTCTGCATTACCACACATTTCGTCATATGCGGTTTGATATTCAATATCCGCAACCAAAATCCCTTTATTTCGTAATAGCATTTTGGCTTCTACTAATGAACTGCATGATATAACTTTACCTTGGGGATCTAGCGGTAAAAGGTTATGCGCTGAGTCAATTACACCTACAAGATAGTGCGACGACTCTGCAATACAAAGAATCGTTGGCTTTAATACGTTGTCATATTTAGGTTGATTTGATGCGTACATAATTAAATTCCTGTCTGTTGGGTTAATTAATGTACGTTGGGACAATCCATTAAGATCACATTGAACATCAGCACTTTATTACAGGCATAAAAAAACCTCGATAAACGAGGTTTTTTTGAATTTATAAAAGCCTGATTAACTTGTTAAGTCATCAAAAAACTTCTTCACACCATCAAAAAAGCTTTGCTCTTTTGGACGGTATTTTGACGATTTACCAGACATGCTTTCATTAAACTGTTGCAACAATTCTTTTTGGCTTTCGTTTAAGTTGACCGGCGTTTCGATCATAACCTTACACATCAAGTCACCAATAGCACCACTGCGAACAGACTTAACGCCTTTGCCTCGTAAGCGGAACATTTTACCTGTTTGCGTTTCTGAAGGCACTTTAAGCTTAGCGCGACCGTCTAATGTCGGAACTTCAATTTCGCCACCAAGTGCCGCTGTACTGAAGCCAATTGGCACTTCGCAATACAAGTTATTACCGTCACGAACAAAAATTGGATGATCTTTAACATGTACTTGAACAAACAAGTCACCCGTTGGTGCGCCGTTTAATCCAGCTTCACCTTCACCACTTAGACGAATACGGTCGCCCGTATCAACGCCTGCTGGGATCTTAACCGATAAGGTTTTGGTCTTTTCAACTCGCCCTTGACCATGACAAGAGTTACACGGATCTGAGATAACTTGACCTTGGCCTTTACACGTTGGACATGTTTGCTGAACAGCAAAAAAGCCCTGACGCATTTGCACTTGGCCATTACCATGACAAGTACTACAGGTTTTAGGAGACGAACCTTTTTTAGCACCACTTCCGCTACATGGATTACATGTTACCCAAGTTGGCACTTTGATTTCGAGTTCTTTACCACGAACGGCATCTTCTAAACTCATTTCTAAGTTGTAACGTAAATCAGCGCCACGTTGTTGTCTGTGACCACCGCCACCACGACGACCACCGCCACCAAATATATCACCAAACACATCGCCAAATACGTCACTGAAATCACCGCCGCCATGACCATGACCACCGCCACGTCCGTTTTCAAACGCCGCATGACCATAACTATCATACTGGTGACGCTTGTCTTCGTCTGACAATATTTCGTATGCTTCTTTTACTTCTTTGAATTTTATTTCAAGATCTTTGTCACCGGCAGTACGGTCTGGGTGATACTTCATCGCCAAGCGTTTATACGCTTTTTTGATCTCACGTTCCGTTGAGTCTTTTGCTACTCCCAGAACTTCGTAATAATCGCGTTTAGACATGACTACGTTTAACCTATATTTTAAAAACAAAACAGGGCGTTTTAAAAACGCCCATGTTAATGACCTAAAAAGCCTGTGTTAGCATCGGCTAACACAGGACTGATTACATCTTATTTTTTATCGTCGTTTACTTCTTCAAACTCAGCATCAACGATATCGTCGTCCTGGGCATTTGACTGCTCAGCACCGGCTTCTGGGCCAGCTTGACCAGGTTGGCCGCCTTGTGCTTTAGCTTGAGCAAGCTCAACTAATTTTTGAGATGCTTCCATTAACGCTTGAGATTTTGCTTCAATATCTTCAACCGTACCAGACTTAGATGCAACCTTCAGCTCTTCAATCGCAGCTTCAATTGTCTCTTTGTCTTCAGCTGGTAAGTCATCACCAGCTTCACTGATTTGTTTCTCAGTTGCATGTGCTAGACCGTCAGCTTGGTTACGCGCTTGTGCTAGTTCCGCAAACTTCTTATCTTCTTCCGCGTTTGCTTCTGCGTCACGAACCATTGCTTCAATCTCATCATCCGACAAACCTGAGTTTGCTTGGATAGTGATCTTCTGTTCTTTACCAGTATCTTTATCTTTCGCAGATACATGTAAGATACCGTCAGCATCAACGTCAAATGTAACTTCGATTTGAGGCGTACCACGTTGCGCCGGACGTATACCTTCTAGGTTAAATTGACCTAAAGATTTATTACCTGATGCTTGTTTACGCTCACCTTGTAACACGTGAATCGTAACCGCAGCTTGGTTATCATCGGCAGTTGAGAATGTTTGTGATTGCTTAGTAGGAATCGTTGTATTTTTCTCAATTACCGGAGTCATTACACCACCCATAGTCTCTATACCTAGAGATAATGGCGTTACGTCTAATAACAATACGTCTTTAACATCACCAGAAAGTACACCACCTTGAATCGCTGCACCAATTGCCACGGCTTCATCAGGGTTAACATCTTTACGAGGTTCTTTACCAAAGAACTCAGTAACAGCCTCTTGTACTTTAGGCATACGAGTTTGACCACCAACTAAGATAATGTCATTAACATCACTTACTGATAAGTCTGCATCTTTAAGTGCAACTCGTAATGGTTCCAACGTCGCTTGGATCATGTCTTCAACTAGAGACTCTAGCTTCGCACGAGTGATCTTAATGTTCATGTGCTTAGGACCAGATGCATCCGCTGTTACATAAGGTAAGTTAACTTCGGTATTTTGTGCTGAAGATAATTCAATTTTTGCTTTTTCAGCAGCTTCTTTAACACGTTGCATAGCAAGCGGGTCATTTTTAAGATTAACGCCTTGCTCTTTTTTGAATTCTTCAACTAAGTAGTTGATAACACGGTTATCGAAGTCTTCACCACCTAAGTGTGTGTCACCGTTTGTTGCTAATACTTCAAACGTTTGCTCGCCGTCTACTTCATCAATTTCGATGATTGAGATATCGAACGTACCACCACCTAAGTCGTATACTGCAACAACATTGTCGCTGCCTTTTTTACCAACACCGTAAGCAAGTGCAGCAGCTGTTGGCTCGTTGATAATACGTTTTACGTCTAGACCAGCGATACGACCAGCGTCTTTAGTTGCTTGACGTTGTGAGTCATTGAAGTAAGCAGGTACAGTGATAACAGCTTCTGATACCGTTTCGCCTAAATAGTCTTCTGCCGTCTTTTTCATTTTTTTCAAAACTTCAGCAGAGATTTGTGGCGCAGCCATTTTCTCGTTTTTAACTTCAACCCATGCGTCGCCATTGTCAGCTTTAACAATTTTGAACGGCATAATGTCGATGTCACGCTGAACTTCTTTATCTTCGAAACGACGACCAATTAAACGCTTAATCGCGAATAATGTATTATTTGGATTAGTTACCGCTTGGCGTTTAGCCGGTTGGCCAACTAAAATTTCGCCTTCATCTGTGTAGGCGATAATAGAAGGGGTTGTACGATCACCTTCCGCGTTTTCAATTACGCGAGGCTTGTCACCGTCTAATACAGCTACACATGAGTTAGTTGTACCTAAATCAATACCAATAATTCTACCCATGGGATTACACTCCAAAACATCAATTAAAATAGGGTTATAAATTTGCTTGGAACTTAAGTGGGGTTGGCGGAAACATTTTCAACTATTTAATGCATATTTTTTTACATTTTTTCTATTTACAGTGGAAAAAACCCAAGAAGTGGCCTTTTTTCGGCATATTAATCCGAATATTCGGGATTTAAGAACTATGGAAGAGTGCAGGCTTTCTAACCCGTTTGTTTCTATCGAGGGAAAAAACAACAAACAATTGGTAATAATTGAACGAATTCCTTGTTATCATCAAGGCAACGAAACTATTAGCCAGTTTATTATGAAATTATTAATATCATTTTATTACCTCATTATCCTGATAATCGTTACGATGCCAGTAGCCATTGCCGCTAAAAAAACACCTCCAAAAGTGAGTATCAGGACGGTTTGTCAGTCAGAATTTGTCGAATGTTTAAATCGATTACCTGCAGAACTAATTAAGACCAAGGAACACCAAGACTTTTGGTATGTTTTAAAAATTTATGAATTTGAATCTCTATTTCAATTAAATTACACCCAAAGGTTGCATGAGGCGACGGCTAAGTATGTTGATTCCAAAAATATTAAGAGCAAAGAGTTTCAATTTTTAACTCGTATTTACCATGCGAAAACTCAGTTTGCGCAAAATAATGAAAAAAAAGGTATCTATTATTTAGATAAAGCCAAGGGGCTTTTTAGTCAACTTACCTCGACTATTTCTAACCCTATTTATTTAATCCATTATGCCAATATCATTTTAGTTGAAGCACATCGTCTAAAAAAATCGGGATTAGTGGCTGAGTCGAAAACAAAGTTTTTAGAAACCAAACAACTGCTTCTCACCATCAAAAAGAACTATTACCAATATAATAACCCCAGCTTTCAAGTGGAGCTTTATACCAACCTGAGTCACTGCACTGGTCAATTAAATCAACGAACGGCTGCCATAGAAGCTTCAAAAAAAGCAATTTTTTGGGCGAAAGAAAATGCCAACCGACAGCAAATTGGGATCACTGAATTTAACTTGGCAAGGGCCTACCAAAATGCCAAGCAATATACTAAATCCAGACGGACTTATTTAACGTCTATCCGAAGCTTTGTTGAATCGAAGGATAAAGTAAGTGAAGCAATAGCCTATTTGCGACTGATAGAAGTAAGTAAAGCAATAGGGGATAAAAAGACGATTGCTCGCAGTTTTACGCAACTTGATACTCTGGCAGAAAGCGAAGATTTACCAGCACGGATCATTACTTGGAAAAATGAACTTCAGTTAACCAAGTAAGCGTGTCCAGGTTTTTCTCACCTGCCCGATGTGAGTTGGTAGTGCCTTCACCGACAACAGCTTTTTGGCGTTGTTTAAAGAAGCTTTGTGATAATGCTCCCTAAATTCGATATAAGCTTGAGTCAACGAATCGAAGTCTGTCTGTTCAATCAATTTCAGTTCTAACGCACAATTCAAAATTCGGATATTATCGGAATATTTGGTCAATTCTGGATGTTTCTCAGCAAACTGTAAAACCAAGTATTGAGAAATAAACTCAATATCTGCGATCCCACCTCTAGATTGTTTTAAGTCAAATAGCTCTTCTGTTTCCTTCGACAAATTGTCATGCATTTTTGTTCGCATCTCTGCAATTTGTTTTGTCAAAACGTCATTCTCTCGTGACGTTGACAAAATACTGAGTCGAATCTGATCAAACCGTTTTGCCAAAATATCATCTCCGGCCACAATTCGGCTGCGCACTAGTGCTTGGTGTTCCCACGTCCACGCTTCGGTTGTTTGATATTCATAAAACGTCTCTATATTAATCGCCAATAATCCTGATGCACCTGACGGACGCAATCTCGTATCAACTTCATACAACTCACCAGACATCGTGCGAGTGGTAAATAAATGGAGGAGTCGTTGCGCTAGCTTAAGGTAGAACTGACGAGAATCGATTGCCTTTTTGCCGTCGGTTTCTTTTGACGACTGGCAACCATGAATGAAGACTATGTCTAAGTCTGAACCGTAACCTAATTCAAAACCCCCTAATTTTCCGTAACCAATAATAGCAAAGTTTTTATGGTCATCGGTTGCGCCATCAGGATAGCCGAAGCGTTTTATCATTTGTTGCCATGCAATGCCCGTCGCTTGTTCTAAGCAGGCTTCAGCAATCTCGGTCAAGTGGTCGCTGACTTGCATCAAACTTGCAACTCCCGTCACGTCACAGGCTGCTATGACCAATTGATTGGTTAGCTTAAACTGTCTCAGCACTTCCATTTGCATTTCTAAATCATCGGGTTCTACCCGTAATAATTGTCGACGTAGATCATCGTTATAATTAGTTAGATCAGGGATCTTGTATAACTGCTTCGGATCAATGAGTTGATCCAACAACAGTGGAAATCGACTTATTTGCTGGCCAATAAACTGACATGACGACGTCAACTTGATAAGTTGCGACAACGCCCCTGCGTTTTCAACCAATAACTCAAGGTAGGCTGTTCGAGACGCTATCTTTTTCAGTAGAACTAAAATCTCTGTAAACTCAACCTTACCTACTTTTTGCTCAGCGCATTCCATCAGTAATTGAGGCATTAATTGATCTAATCGTTCACGACCCCTTGCGCCACTGACTTGTTTGATTAAGTCCGATTTTTGTTTCCAAACGACCTCGGCATGATCAAAGTCATCCATCACAGCAGGCTTTTCGTCTTGCTCCCAAACATCATTCCACTTGGCCAACTTAGCGTCATTTGACTTATCTTCTGCTTGTTCCGGTTCACCGACTACACTGATAAACATTTGACTGACACGTTTGTTAATTTCAGCAAGGTGATTAAGAAACGACTGCCAATCTGTAAATCCAAATAACTCGATAAGCCGAGTTTGCAGTTCAGGTTCGGTCGGTAAGGTTTGCGTTTGTTGGTCGCCAAACGCTTGGAGGTACTGCTCGCATTGCCTTAACCACAAATAATCTTCGGCAAGGGCTTTACCTTCTGCGCCACTAAATACATTTAAGGTAACTAATTCAGGTAACGTTTTTAGCAAACTTGCTTGCTGTAATTGCGGTTCTTTACCGCCCCTAAGCATTTGCATCGCTTGAACGATAAATTCGATTTCTCTAATGCCGCCACTGCCCAATTTAATATTGAGCACAATTCGTCTTCGTTTAACTTCGTTTTGGATCTGTTTTTTCATCGTTCGTAACGATTCGATCACACTAAAATCAATGTAGCGTCGAAAAACAAAAGGTTTAAGTACTTTGACTAAAACTTGGTGCTGAGAAGATTCTATGTTTGAAATGCTGCCGACCTGCCCGAGCGGTCTTGCCTTGAGTAATGCGTATCGCTCCCACTCTCGACCTTGATTTTGATAATAATCCTCAATGGCATCAAAACTCGACACCAATGGGCCACTTTCTCCAAATGGTCTCAATCGCATATCGACTCGGAATACCTGCCCATCCCCGGTAACTTCATCCAACAATTGAATGATTTTCTGCGCCAGTTTGGTGAAGTAAATTTGGAAATCTTCGGACTTTCTTCCGCCTTGAGTTTGGCCTTTTTCGCTGTAACAAAAGATCAAATCGATATCACTGGAAAAATTAAGTTCATAACCACCGAGCTTTCCCATTCCCAATGCAATTAACGCTATCTCGTCATGTTCTTTATTCAAGGCTTGGCCAAATCGAGGTTTAAGCGACTCAATGGACCAAGTTCGGCTTACGACATACAGTTCATCTGCTAATTTAGACAGCAATAACATCGATTCTTTAATCGACGTCAATGCAAGAAAATCGTCGGCGGCAATAAGCACCATAGTTTTGTGTCGGAAGACTCGCAGGTGCTTTTGAAATGTCTTTTCATCTGGTTCTGCTAATAATTCAGTTGGGAAATGAATATCAACAGATTTACCATGTGCTAAATGTTCAGATAATTCCGAACAAACTTGGGGGTATTTTAAACAAGTTTGAAAAATAAACTCACTGCGAGCAAACAGATATCCGATGGTTCTTATTATTTCTGATGCTGCTGTTATTTGCTCATGCTGCGATTCAAATTCACTCAGTCTCTGAGCGGCTAACTGAGTATCGTACAATGTGTTTATTTTCATTAAATTACCAATAAGGCTTAAGTTTGCAACAATTTTTAGTCGATGCGCTAACGGCAATTAACAGACTTTGTTGTTTGCTTGCGATCCAACTTTTATGCACTTCGAGTTTCGGATGTGTCGCCAAATTTTCATCAACGAGTTTTTCCAATGTATTTAACAGCATAAGTTCTTCACAGCCGATCAAAAGATCAACTAAAGGATTTCTAAAACTATGCCAATCTTCGGTGTCATACAAGCGGCCAACACACAATCCAGTTAACAGCTCTGTTGCAAGCGGCCAATACAGTTTTTCGATATAGGAGCTTTGAGTAACATCTTTTAATTCAAGTAACTGCGGCTTTAATTTGCTCCATGCTTTATCCAACCATTGTTCGGATATCCTTCTGATCGGTTGGTTTAGCTCTGATATTTGATTTAACGACAATTCCGTTCGCCACTGTTTATGGGTTAACCAATTGATCAGATTAAGGATCAACAAGTTATATTCTGGACTTTGGAAAAAAGCTGACGCGTCGGCCATTTGCTCTTCATGAGTCATTTGGCGTCGTAATAATTCGCTTAGCGATTCACTGTCTTTAATCTTGTTTCGGTACGGTGTAGGGCGGTTAGTGAGCTGTTTGAATTGATAAAAGATATCAACCCAGCTCAGAGTTTTTCGACAGTGTTTAAACCCTTTAATTAACTGTTCTGCACTTGCTACCGGCAATACTTTTGAGAACAATTGTAGAATATGAATTAACTGCGAAAAACCGTCAATGGTGCGACGAAGTGCCTTTAATGAATGTTGTTCAACAAAGACCATTTCATGATGCTGAACAAACTTTAATCCTTCGCTCAACATTTGGATCATTCCGTGCTCAACAGTCACGTCGTGTTCGACATTAATCGCTTCCAAATTGTAGCTTTCTAACGTTTTGTCATTAACTAACATGTAACCGCGCGCGGCTTTACTTAGGGTGCCAAACCGCAGTGGTAAGTGAACAACCAAAAATTGCGCTAGATTGAAAATGTCAGCGACATTGCCTTTAACAAGCTCAAGTTCGATCTCACAAATAGGCGTTTTGTTTTCACCTGATTCAACATAACCTTCATCTAAAACGCATTCTATAAGCGTGCCGCTGGGCATAGTGATGTGCCAAATGTTTCGGCTAAATACGGTTTCAAATTGCTTGATGAGTTTTCGTTGGAGCTTTTCTGTTTCGAAATTGGCTGGCCAAATGGTTGGATCAAACTGAGTAAGATCAGCAAAACATTTTGTCTGGGGAACATCACTTAGCCGAACATTATGTTCAGGTCGCTGGTGTAAACCGCCAATATCTTTACCCGCCAGTTTGACCGTTTGTTCACTCCAACCTTGGCCGTTTTTATCTTCACTACAACGAGTTCTAAGTCCCATATCAAAGGCTCTTAGGTCATTGTCCGGTGTGTCAAAATAGGCGTTACTTAATACTAAGGTTGGTTTACGAACTGCACGAAACATGTCGTTCTCAATCAACTTTTTAAACTGATCAATCTTGTTTTCGTGCAATAAAAATTTTAATTCTATTTCCATTCGACTCTAAATATTTTTCTTTCTTTCGAAGTTATAAAACTAGCAGTAATCCTTGATTCATTAAAGCAAAGAACTGCGAAATATTAAATTAACGATATAGCTGCCGTACAACTCGGTCGGCCGTATAAAACAGAACGTTGATTACCTGAAAGCCCATTATTGGTAAACGGCTTATTTATCGGTCTATTATCCGAACTTATTTTTTGCCCTGGTGAACCACGGGGTTTGTCAGTATCAATCGGTCTTGTTTCAATAATACTCAGTTTCAACGGTTCGATCTTGTGTTCCGCTGTATCCAAAATAATGCCTTCACCCCGTTTAACTTGAAAATGTGCGCTTTGGTATTTTAAGTCAACGTCGCAGGAGACGTTATGTATATTCACGGCTTTGCCAACCGGGACATTAAATGTTGAAGTACGCCCTGGGTTTAAATGAAGCATAGTTTGAACACTATTAGTTGTGCCCCTACTCTCGGCTGTAAAATGCGTATTTGTTTTATTCGGAGGCTTTTCTGGTTTAGTTATTTTGGAATGTTCGACAACCTTTTTACTTGGCGTAAGGCTAGTTGCTAAGTAATTGATATTCGCCAATTGATGGGTCGTACGCGCTATCTCACTTTTTGTCATTATGATATCAAAATACAAAATAGATGAACCACTAACAAAACTGATGATAATTAAGGTGTAAATTAGTTTGCCATTTACCAAGTTATTTACATGTTTTATGTTCAAAAACATAGAAATAAAAAATGCAAATCCGATAAAAATGATAGCGACTTCTAACAATTTAATTTTCCTATAGAAACACAACTTTCATTATGTTGTCGATTAAATACGGAGCAAAGTTACTTATAACAATTCTTTGCTTTAATTGGAATTAATCTAAATAGAAACAGGCCTTATAGCACTTTGCAAATACGTTAGATTTTTGCGATAGCGACAAAAAAACCAGTAGCCTAAGCTACTGGTTTTTCTATAAATCAAAATACATTAATTGGTTAAAACAGTATAGAAATACCGCCACCTAAACGAAGAAACTCTTCGGTTACATCATCATTAAATTCGGCTGTGCTCTCATCTTGTGGCTCATAACCTGTGTAGTCATATTTCGCGTATTCTGCTTTAGCATATAACCAACCATAGGATAATTTTGCATTGGCGGACAAACCTTGTCCTGTACCATTTAGATTATATTGAGAACTTTCGTTGTGCCAATCGTCTATTAAATCAGCATCAATAATCTTAGAGTAAGCGGCACTTAATGCTAATGCTCCGCTTTCGCCAAACGTAAATTGCACTGAAATACCGCCAAAGATACCGGTTGAGTCAAACGTTGTATTTGTTACTAATGGTTTATTGCCACTTTCGGTGCTAATCAAAAATGCTGGGTAATCTTGCGTTGAATCTTCTGGATTTTGGTAATCATAATAAATGTCATGTTGGAATTCTGTAGAAGTGATTTTTACCCCACCAAAAAGTGAAAAGTGCTCAAAACCAAAACCCGTTGTTAAGCTCACTTCACTTCGGTCAACGCCGCCATTGTCTTTTAGATCAATATCATTCACTTGATATTGGTCATTATAAAATCCGTGTAATTCAGAATCCTGGGTTGTCTTTACATCGATATCAACATAAAACGCATCGATGCCAAAGGTTGCTCCACCACCAATCGTAATTAAGTTTAAGTCAACGACAGTGTCGGCACCGCTAGAAGATGAGTTTCCATTTTCTATATCGTCGCTAGACTGAGTGGCCAGAGACTGTTGATACTGAGTAAAACTATACTCTACACGCGGTGCAAACCAAACATCTGCAAACACTTGTGTCGACGCCAGGGACGTAATACCAAACAAAGCAACTCTCAGTGAATTTTTCATTATATTTCCCTTTTTAACAATATTTTCAATAATCTTAAGCTTGATTTACGTTTTAACAACAACGGTTTCAAATCGCTATTACTTTGAATTTCCGTTGAATTCAAACACTCATTTTAGAGCACTTATAAAATAGCAACGTCGTTTATCACCCCGTTTATCGCCCCATGGATGCGTATTATTATAAAACCTAAACGACAATTAGACTCATACAAAAATCACGCTTACTTCATTAACCTACTCTTAAAAATAGTAAGTAATCATAGAAAGTCACTATTAAACTTGAATTCGTTACGCCTTTAATTACAAATAGAAGCGTAAAGCGCTATTCAGCGTGTTTAATACCAATCAACAAATAGAGAGTACCGGTTTTAGGATCGACCCATCGTTTGAGTTCCTCAACGGTTTTTTCGCTAAGTACTGATGTGATTGACGTTTGAATCGTATCAACCCTAATCTTAGGATCTACATTTTTACCGCGAGATGCGTAGGTTTTACTGTCTATATGGATTTCAAATTGTTTAGCCAAATTGGCCTTAGCCATCATTTCCGCTGCTTTATCTCTAAATCGTTCTGCGTGTTTTTTATTTGGTTTTAATTTACCTATGCCTAGTCCAGTTACATAACCTTCCACATAGCTGTCGACAGCCCAACCAGGCACTGAAGGGGTAACCGCATAAGTTGAACCACAAAACAGGATAACGATTGCAATTAAGCATTGGCGAAAAAACATAATTAGAATCCACCAACCGCGCGTCTAATGGTTTTTTTCGGTTGGCTTTCTAGTTCTAATATTTTGTCCAATGCCGCTTTTAATCGAGACTCGCCAGCAACTTTAGCTAATCCAGAGTTTACTAATTCACGAGCTTCATCAAAATCACCGTCTTCTGCAAGATCCACGGCATCTTCTGCAGCATCTTCAAATATCTTCTGGTAATACTCTTTTGCTTTGCTATTACTTGGTTCGTAATCTAAAACCAACTTAACTTTATCAAAGGCATTTGATGATGATGGGCTAAAGTATTTATCTTTACGGATTAAGTAACGTGCAGATGTCAGCAGAGACTTAATTTCTTTACTCGACAATTTTCGAGCTTTCTCTTCTGCGAATTGTTGGATCTTCTTACTTTCAGATTTAACTACTGGTTTTTGCGACACATTGTACGCATTCAAGTATTCTGGGATCCAGTGACTTGCAGTAACACCAATATCAGCTTGTAACTTTTGGTAATTTAATACCAAACTGTTGCCGTTAGTCATTTTGTTCGACACGGCGTACTCTTTAGCCTTGATGCTAACGCCACCGTCTAACATAGTTAACAACATTTGAGTTCGTTCATGTCCAATATTAATGCCTGCCATCTCACGTGCAATGGCAAAGGCACTTTGACTTGGGCCTTCAAAGTTTTCTAAATTGATATGTTTTAAACCTTGGGTGAACAACGTGTCTAAAACGACGTTCATATTTGGTTGAACAGGTGTGCTATTTAACGGTTGCGGGGAATTCTGATTTAGCGAATTATTGACATCCACATCCAATACGGCCGCACCTTCTACAAATCGATATACCGAATACTCTAGTGACACTTTTTCTCTAAACTTTTCTATTAGCGCCTGGTCTGCAGCAGCAGAAACTGAAGCAGTAACTTCAACCACTAGAATAATTGAACGAGATTGTGGATTATAGTCTTCACTTACAACGACTTTTTTAACATCACTAAGTCGATTTTTACTGAATTTTTCTACGTAGTCCGATTCCAATTCGAAATCTTGCACAACACTTTTACTGGTGATCAGTTGTTTACTGTCTTGAATTTTATTCGTTGCTTTATCGTAGCCGCGGTTTTCGCAATCATCTACAGACTCGTTACGCGAACAAGAAACTTGTTCACGTTCACTTGCGCGAACTGGGCTTTCAAATTTAGTAATTTCATCCGCGACTTTTAAATCGATAGTTTGATCGATCAATTGGTTTAAACTGCGATTAGATTTTTTGTAGCGACTTTCTGCTGAATCAACTTGAACTAATATATTTTTAGCACGATTTTCAACGGCAATTAGCTCGTTCTCTTTAGCTTTATATTCTGCGTCTTTTTGTTCAATTTGTTGAGTGACTTCGAGTAGTGCTTTGATTATGGTTGAGTTCATCGGCGCATTTTTAAAGCCATTTTGATCGGTCTTTAACTTGTCGACTTCTTTTTCGATTGCACCAAGATTATTCTGAATAAACATCTGTTTAGATTGAACATCTTCATAGTCTGCAGCGTATTTTTGATAATTCGCAAATAAATTTGCCACTTCCCTTTTTTTGCTCTTCAGTTCAGCAACTGATGCCGCATTCGCCTGCATGGCAAATAGACCAATTGCTAAAAGCACAATGGTCATCGTCAAATTACGCAATTTCATGATTTTCCCTAAACTACACACTACAATTTATCTCTATCGCCAAATTATAGTTCAACAGTTAATCTATTTCATTATCTAATTGGCACACATACCAACAAATTAGCCGAATTTGGTGGATTAGAAAAGTTATTTCTGGTTAAAAAGTGAGTTATTACAATCGAAATACCTAATTAGTCTAAAAGTTGTATTTAGGGTTATTTAAATTGCCGTTTTATCGAAACTAAGCGTGGTTTTTACTCATGAGGAAGTTACTAAATTATTGAGATGTGTGAATTAGGTAAACTCAATGTTGAAAGGCTAAACAGGATATTGTAAACAATACCCTGTCATTGAGATAATTAAGCAATATCCAAAGCGTGTTAAGATGCTTTGGCAAATGGTACGCTTGTTAGTTGAGCTTTAACTTGGCTTGCTGATAGCGCTCCAACAGGACGACGCGGAATATTGCCTTTGATGATCGGCTCGGGAGGATGAGCACGTTCTTTTTTGCCTATTTTGTATAAGATACCATTTCGAATTTCTTCAACCTGATAGCCTTTCTTAACTTTAATTCTGATGTGAGGAATGCCAGCGGCTTCTAAAGCACCTGTTACAAACCAATCCGCCTTAGACTTATGCCCACCTTGTGTTTGGTTAACTAAGTCAACAGCCGCAATGATCCTAAAATCTTTTGGGTCGCATAAAACGTAGTCAATAACGCGACTTCCAGCTTTTAATGCGGCGGAACGTTTTGCTCGCCCCCCCACTGAATCTTTAGGCTGAATGATGTCATTGAGTCGAACGCGATTAACAATTTTAAAGTCTTGTCCAACAGCGCGGTCTAATAAAGCATAAAATCCACGCTCAATATTAGTAAATAATTGTGCCTTCTTCTTAAACGGATAAGGGTTGCTCGTGTCAATAAAATGACTGGCAACGACTCCAATTGTAATAACTAAACCGATAAGTAAGACTAGTGCCCACTCCATAACTGTCTCCAAACAAAACGTTATATTTCTGATGTATTGTTTAAAGCAATTACCACGCCATCTCTTTGCAATATGTTAAAAATAAAAAGCCACAACACGTTGTGGCTTTAATATTAAAATGGCGACTTAGTCATATTTTTCGACTGGATACCAAGTAAGGTCCACTTCTTCAAATATACCGTCACCGTCGTTATCAACTTGCAGCTCGACAACACCGTTTAGATAGTCACCTATCGAGTCATCAAAAGCGACTTGCCAAACCAATCGGTCAGTAAATGTCTCACTGTTATAATCAATTACTACCGCCCCTTCAGTATCGAGGTGCCACGTAAAGTTATGAATACCATCCCACTCCATAACACCTGTACCGTCCTGATTAAGGATAATAGAGCGCTCAACCAATATTTCATCGACATATTCATATAAAAGATGACTCCCCACAACGTCGTCCAATCCCATTGCAATAACCTGATCAAGTGGGATCAAAACAGCATCAACAGTTTCGCTATCATAATTGCCATCTAGGTCATCATCTATCGTTAGAACAACTTCAAGTCCGGCTAGCGCGCCGTTTTCATCACGTTTATGATTTTTGAATCGGTATATATCAGGAAGTCCACCGCTCCCGTAATCAACATTAATTTCCATTAAATTAGGATCAAACTGCCAATTAAACGTCTCTATGCCGTCCATTTCATCCCAGATCGCATAGCCGGTTCCATTAGTTTGGAAGTTCTGTTGGTAGCGGGCGTGTTCGTCGATGACATATAAATTAAATGCGCCGTCAATGTCTTCGATGGCCACATAATCTGGGCGATACGCATTTGCGTCAATCATTGTGGCTTCAGCGTCTAATTGTGATGTGTTTACGTCAATAATAGATAATATTCCGTTGGCAACGGTCACTTCTTTATCTAGGCCATTCAACCCGTGATTACTGTCACTTTCGTCAACAACAACTGACGTCATAATGAAAGTATCTTTATCCCAAGTGTAGGTTCCATATTCACCGGTCACTTGCTGAGTATTTGAATCCTCAGTGGTATGAATATAGAAATATCTATTTGCGTCGATAATCGTTAGTACGCTATGGCCCGCAAAGCCTCCTGAACTTGGTGTAATCCAAGAACCCGCAATTTCATTTTCGCCAACAATACGATGTAACTCAAACGTTTCGCCACCATTTTCATATAATGTCAGCATGTCTCCATTATATGATAGCTGCGAAGGTTCAGTCGTAAGGCCCGCATCTCCGTCGCTCTCACCAATCAAATAAGCTTGGAATTCACCAGTCGATTCGTTCCAACTATAGTTTCCAAACTCACCAGAAACTAAGTTGCTATTTTCCATATTTTTGGTGTGACCTAGGATATATTGATGGTCGTTAATAAAGATTAAGACATTATAATCTGAGTTATCGAGTTCATTGCCTAAATACCAAGCGCCAATTAAAGATTGTGAATAAACTTCCTTAGTCAGTAAGGCGTAAGAAAACTCCGTAAGGTTGTAGTTACCATCGCCATATTCTGAAACTTCTAATGTGACACTGCCTGAGAAATAGACTTGGTCATTTCTATCAGTGTAATGCCATGTCCAACGATCTGTCTCAATCGTATTAATATCGTCATAAACTACAACAACTCGACCTTCTGCATCAAACGACCAGGTAAACGTTTCTGGGTTTACATCCCAAGTTACAACGCCAGTACCATCTTCATTAAATACGATTTCTTGCTCCGTATTATTACTCGGATTGGTAAATGTATGTCTACCAGCCACATCTGTTAAACCTACATAGGCAAGAGTAGATTTAGAAGCACTAAAACGTTGTTCTAAATGTTTCTCGTAAATACCGTCATTATTGAAGTCAACTTCAATACCAACTATGCCTTCACTGTAGCCATACTCTTGCTCAAAAAACGTGCGCCAATACCAACGCTCAACTTCATTACTTGCGTCATAATCTACAATAACGCGACCTTCATCCGTTATAGACCAATAGAACAATTCTTCGCCAAATCCCCAGTCAATTACACCGGAATGATCTGTTTCAAATGTAACACCAACATCAATCAATTGGCCTTGGTCATTTAGTACATCGGTCAGAGTATGTTTGCCGATAAGCAAATTACTGAACATACTATGATGATTAATATACTGTTCAACATAAACCCCACGAGCTTCGAGGTCACTCATTTGGCTAATAATGACCGGTGATGAATTAGCTAACTCTACCCTTTCAAGATCATCAAAACTAAGTAAGAAACTCATGTCTTCGACAATCATGTCATTAATAAATAGCTCTCTTAGTTTTGTAAACTGACCAACCGAGTCATTTATCGCTTGTTGAGACCATTGAGGCCCCCAACCAAAGCTAAAGTTTTCAAGATTTACGAGTTTGCCAATTTCAACTGCTTCCGCATCAGAAACCTCACCATGAATGTATAAAGTTCTTAAGCTAGTTAATTGTCCAAGTACTGCAAAATCGCTCACTGTATGTGCGTCAAGTGCCAGCTCCAGAACTTCACTCCACGTTAGAATCACGTCCATTTCAATTTGCGTAGTGTCTTGTAATCCCCAAATATGTATTGCATTCATTGATGGATGATTACGCAACGATTCTATCGAAGTAACATTACCCGCGTTAATCCAAAGGGATTCTAGCGAGTCGATTGACGCTAAATCAGCTAAATCACTATTGTTAAAAATAGGGCTCGAAATAGCAAACCTACGTAAATAAGAAAGTGCCGTTAACGGGGAAAAGTCAGTAACGAATTCATTGTCGTAAATAGCAAAATCAGCAATATTTGGCAGCTGATGGATACCTGATAAATCAGTTACTTGGTAGCCGTTACAGACAACATTGGTGACAGAGTAGATTAATTCATCGGCATAACTATCGTTTAAACATGCCGATAATTCGGCATCGTTGAAATTCAACATAGAAACCGTTCGGGTATCTTCATAAGGCGTTGGGTCGTCAACGTCATTAATACCGTCATTGTCGTCATCTAAATCTTCATTATCGCCAATTCCATCCATGTCATTGTCAAATTGTTCAGCCGGATTATTTGGGAATACATCACCATTATCACCGACACCATCTCCGTCGCTATCGACTTGTTCGTTCGTATCAAATTGGAAGGCATCATTAATATTTAATACACCATCGGAATCCGCATCATCGTCAATCGCGTCGTTTACTCCGTCACCATCGGTGTCAATATTGAGCGGGTAAACTTCGTAAAAATTCAATCGTGGCAGGATCCGCATATACCAGTTTTCAACCTTGTTATTGAAGTCCCAGTAGTTGCTATTTTCCATTTCCCACTCAAGGACATAGAGTCGTTGGCCTTCTTGCGCTACCGGCACCCAATGACGTTTGTATTGTGGATTACAGTTCAGATCTGAATCAGCACAATTTACATTGTTGTATTGCTCATCAATGCCCGTTTCAATCGTAATGGTGCCATCTTTTAACTGCCAGTTATTGGCTATCCAACCCCCATTTGGATAACTAAGATCTAAATCGTTACCAAAGATGGTTCGACTTGCACCACCATTTTCCAAGCGGTAGCCATAAACCCAATCTGGCTTAACGCCATGTTCATCAAATGAATCAGGGTTTGTCATTGACCAGGCACTTAACACCGCTTGATCGACAATAAACGAGCTATCGACGCTGAGTTCATGTTCAACAACCAAGTCGTAATCACTATAATGTTCGCCGTTAAATTCAGACGACACAAGCGCAGAGAAAGACTGGGCGAATGTTTTATGCTTTTTAACTTTAACTAATCCTACTCCAGGATAAGTAAGTACCAACTCGCTATTTACAACCTGCCAGGTAAAGTCAGGAGTCAAACCGGTTATCGATACATTGTTGTTCATATCAACTATATCAGTGATGGTAGAATCGATTTCACCATCGTCGTCTGAGTCATATGGTAAACCTGGGAACGTGTAGACACCGTTAAAATTGGCCGTTGATAAAGTGTCAAATTGCATTTCAGATTCAACACGATAAGTCGCATTATATTGGTTTCTTATCGCTAATTTTGCCGCCGCACCAACAGAACCATATAACGCTTCTCGGTAGTTTTCATCAACAGGTAAATACGAAGCTGTGGTTACTATCCTAAAGTGGCGTTCCAACTGGCTTTCTTCAATTAACGACAGCTCTTCTTTCGTACTTCTAACTTCAACTTCAAAGCTGTTTTCACCAAATTCATCAACAAAATGTAACGCAGTATCGAAGTCGACAACACCAACATCAAGAAGATCCCAAGCCGTAAACCATACAACTTCAGTGTCACCGTTCAAGTCGGCAATCGCAGTATTATTAACTACGCTCCAAGTTCCTGAAATATCACCATTAAAATTAGAAGCACGGTATTCACCATTTGCCGCATAAGACAAGCGAATGCCATTTGCGGTAAACAAGTTAAAGTCTGGATTTGATCCACGACCAGAAGAGATCAGAATGTATTCGTTAGTAAATGAATTGGCATTAATCTCAACCTTTACACCATATTCTGGATCGAGAGGATCGACATCGTTTTCATCGTCAACACCGTCATTATCATCGTCTAAGTCGGCGTTATTACCTATCCCGTCTTGGTCTGTATCGTGCGACTCATTAGGATCAAATGGGAAACTATCGTCATTGTCGTTTACTCCATCATTGTCGTCATCGTTATCCCAAGTATCTGAAATACCGTCTAAGTCAAAATCAAAATCGCTAAATTCCGAAGTCTCTAAGAAACCAACATTAAACGTATCTGCTTTTATGTCCATTGGATCATATTGCCCAGCCCAAGCGGTAGGGTTATAGAAATATGAACCAACAAAGTAAGTGCGATTACCTACTGTTGAAAGTGGAGTGAATCGATATTCATAGTGAATAACACAGTCGATATCATTAACTGTACAGTCAGAATTTTCCGCCATGTCGCTGCGGTTAACAATATAACGTTCGACAAACGAGCCATCGATTGGGTCAATCTCCCAACGCTGATTTTCCACGACTGAGTTGTAATCAAAACCGCCGGTTTCCCAAATAAAGTGACCTGAATTCAAAGTAACTAAGAAGTCAAAATCATGAGGATATGGATTACCGCTTTCATCGTAGTTATCAGGGTCTAGTAGGTCCCAACTAAAGTTTACAAGATGATTAGCGATACCTGCGAAGCTCGCAGCTGAATCTTGAGCACCGATGTACCTATAATCGCTTAATACAGCGTCAACCATATTGTAGATATCCAACGAAGCATATGTACGTGGGTTCGTTAAAACATCAGTGGTGTCCCAACCATCCCTGTCATCTAAAGACAATACAAAGAACTGATTGGTATCACTCTCAGCGAGGTAAGCTTTAAAGTCCTGAGTCTGAATGCCTTCATTGACGTTGTGTGGAATAAAGTTAATACAACTATTGTCATCAACTGTGTCAACTGTCCAATAGGCACCAAATTCTGGATCTATGCCATCGGGTTCTAAGCCATCATTCCATTCAGTATCAGTTACCAATGAGCCTGTACATTCTCCACCAGACCATACATGTAATGTCCAACCGGTGAAGTTTTTATCTTCACGATTATAATAAATTACGGCTTGATTTTGTGTTGCAGTCGCGACTGGTGTTGGCATATCGTAGCCACCGGTACCATCAATCCACGCGCCCTCTATTTGCTCTTTAAGCTGAGTCGCAACTAATGAATGAACAGATGACATCCCATCAAATTCGTCATAACGAGTGAGAACAATTAAATCACCATCCTCTGTTGTTAGGTGCAATTTACCATCTATATCTATTGCCCACGAACCTTGAATATCCAAAATTTTAGACTCAAATGTTGTCGACGAGAACTCAACGGCAACATCTTTAATCATCGAGTCGTCTGAACGAGTATCGATAAGGACTGGCATCGCCCATGTTTTGTCTACAATTTCAGAATCAACAAAAGGAATAGATGTTGAGTCACTTAGTCTTGTTAACTCCACAATTTCTGCGTTTTCGACCAATAGTGGGGTTAACGATGTTGACCCTGTTAACAACTCTCTTTGCCAGTCATTAACAAATAAGATCTGTTCTTTCTCAATTGTATAAAATGTATCGACTAAGCCATCTTGTTTAATGAGATAAAGATCATTGCCAATGCTTTGCTCTCTAACAACAACGTCAGATGAGCCTATTATGTTGTAATAGGATTCCGCCGTTTGATAATCAATTATCCCCATTTCAGCGAGATAGAAAACATCTTCAATATAGGTATCCACGTCAGATTCTGAATCAATGATTAAAACATCATCAACAATTGCGAACGTACCAACTTCATAAGTTTGGTCGTCCGCATAAACAAACACACCAGTAGAATGATCAAACGATACTAACGCCCCACTTTCTTCAATGGAGAAACTCGGTTTAGCCAAAGGAGAATTTGTGATTTCTAAGTAAGTGTTATCAATAACTGACGAGTCGATGGTCAGTTTAGCGCCAACACGAGGATCAGTTGGTGCTATGTCATCGGCATCTAGTACCCCGTCGTTGTCGTCGTCATCATCGTTTGCGTCGATAATACCGTCGCCGTCAAAATCGTCACCATTGCTCGTCGGATCCAAAGGATCGGTACCAAGTTGCAATTCAACTAAATCTGAGTAACCGTCATTATCGTCATCGTAATCGGAATTATTAGGAATATTATCGCCGTCGGTGTCGTCATCAGAAAAACTTCCTATTGCTACCGTATTGTCCCAAGCAGGCTGATAACGGCTTAAATCGTCAGGTGCAATGAAGTTAATACGAGGTAAAATATACCAGCGATCTTCCTCATCAGCGGTAATCGTTCCGTCGTAGTTCCAATCTTGAGTTCGTCTTTCACGTTCAAATACCGCGGTGAAACCCGAGCTATTCGTAGCGATGACATCCCATGTTCTTAGATAGTGATTTTCGTAAGCTGTGTTTTCGTCATACAATATTTCAAGAAATACCTGACTGTCATTAGCATCCCAAGTCCATTCAGTGCCTAAAGTAAAGAAGTCGACACCTTCGTTATACATGGTCCCTTTTTTGCCTGTAATCCCTCTATTTAACACGCCATTTGGTCCAAAACGATAACCCCAAACATTTTCAATTTTAAGTTTATCGCCGTCCCACTGATCTGCATAGCCACTGTTTATGTGTGCTATATGAACATTTGGGAACTCTTTACCTAAACCACCAATGAAGGTTGACGCGGAGTCGTCGAATGACGCTATTAGCACTGCAAGAACAAATTCACTTACACCATTTACTTGCTTATCAACCGTAGCTAAATACAGATTACCTTCTTGCTGTACCGCTGTATAAGTATAACTAACCTCACCGCTTGTTAAGACTAGTGCGCCATTATTCATTGACACATTGAAGTTGTCCTGAGCAATTTCGGTAAACGCAATATTGTCATTTGTGATTGTGAATAAATCACTTAATAAAGCGTAATTTTGAGAAAACGCTAGTTCGCTGGTTAAGGTGTAATCATAATTTAAAATCCAACGCCCAACGACGTCTGGCACACTCGAACCTAACGATATATTAGCGCTAACATCAAACAATTTAGCGCTGTAACTACCCAACATTTCTTCTTTACGAGGATCATTAACAAAGACATAGTCAGTAATTGGTTCTATTTCAAAGGCGTAGGTGTCTTCAACATTTACTTCCAGTTCGCCAGGTACGCTGTCATCAACCAAAACAATTGATTTATTTACGACACCCGATGACACCATAATCCAATTCTGGCCTAACTGGCCATTTTCATAGGCGCTATTTAATTCATCAACAACTTCTTGAGTGAATGCAAAGCGCTCTAATATTTGATCAAATGGGTAATAAATTGTTTCACTGTTTACAGTTGGGCCATTTTCCAACACCACAGCATCATCACTTATACGCCAGTCAAACTCAGCTTGAGTTATCCCATTTTGTAAACCGTGATCTGCGATCAATGTTTTACTGCTGCCAAACGTAAAGGTTTCAGCACTTTGCGGTAAAATGCCATTTTGCCAAACACCAGTGCTTACGAAGACTTTGCCGTCTACCATAGCCGTTGTAAACTCTTTACGTTCACCGACTAATGGATCAAATGGATCGGCGTCAATTTCATCGGCTACACCGTCATTATCATCATCTAAGTCGGCATTGTCGCCAATACCATCTTTATCAAAGTCGGAGGTTTCTGCTGAATTTAATGGGAAAGCATCAACTGAGTCTTCTGCACCATCGTTGTCGTCATCTTTATCAAAACAGTTGCTAATTCCATCGCCATCAAAATCTTGATTACAGCCTTTAATATAACTAATGGCAAATGACGTCACCTCGTCAAATTCGTTATTATTGGTTGTATCTCGAGAAAGTTGCACGGTTCCAGAAGTAAACGTATTTTGTTTTAATAGTAATTCAATAGAAGAAGAGCCACTGACGCTAAGATTTAACCGCCCTTCGGAATTAATAGCCCACGTTAAAGGAGCGAGGTAATTACTCATCGAATCGGCTAATTCCGCATTGTAATATTCCGCGCCGTTAATTAAGTAACCAGTTTTATCTTCATTGAAACGAATGACGACCTGATTGCCCGTTTCAGTATCATCTAAACGATAGTTTCCTAAAGTGATATTCTCATCTATAAGCGGTATAAATGTTTCTGCAACATCGGCACAGGCATTAACTTTTGAAGTTGTTGAGAAGAGTTTTGAAGTCGCGCCAGTTGTTGCCCAGAAAACCCCCTGTTTAACTGACCCTGCCAATAATCTAAATGTTGTATCGGTACTATTTTCAGTGACGACCAATCGTCCCTCATCTGAAACATCCCATGATACAGCACTACAAACTCCAGTCTCACTGCCGGCATTTACTTGCCCAGAACCATCTTGATTTAAGAAATAACTATAAACTGAATCTGACTCTGCAAAATACAAACTAAGCGTTGCAGGAATAGAAGATTTAGTTAGAACGGCGTCACGAATAGATTTTGCAATCGCCACGCTACCTTCGTTCATGCCTGATTTACTTTCCACAGAATGGAAGGTTAATCGACTATTAACAAAACTATCAAACTCAATCTCAACACTCTTTGAGAGGGCACACGGCGTACCAACAACACATTTACGGCCTTGCGTACCATAGCTTGAAATATTCACGGTATTTGATGAAACCGAATATGAAAAATGTTCAAACTTAGTTGCGTTAGCTGGGTAATAATAGAACCCTGTATTGTCAGGCAATAACGTAAAGGTGTCGTCCGAGCCCACAGTTTTATAGGTTTTGTTAAAACTAAAGTCGCTTGGTAACGCGCTGTTACTTAAGTTGTAAGCTAAGTCAGAAAACGCATAGGTATTGTTATCTATATTCACAACAGTCGAAACATTGTAAGCAATAGAGTCTGTTACTTTACGAACCCGTCGGTAAGTAATATTTTGGGAAGGGGTTCCAGCACTACCTACGATAGCAACATTTAAGCTACCTAAAGCATCGATGGTCCAATTAAAATTGACCAAATTACCATTAGAATTAGTGAAACTGCCTTGAGAATCTTCACCAAACATCAACATTTGTGATGAGGCATTTAGCAGTGCGTTGTCCGTTGGTGCTGACGAATTATCAACAACAGTAAGGAACAATTCTTTGTTCAGCAACGATGATGTATTGTACGCGATTAAGTCAGACTGATTAATTGACGTAATAGAGACACTTTCTGATTGAAATGACGTTGTTTCGCCACTTGAATTATTACGGTACTCTCCTCTCACTCTCACCAACCAACTGCGGCCATTGGCGTTATTAGCTAACTGGTTAATTGAAAAACCGTTAATGAATAATGTATTGTCGTCCTTTGCAGGATAAAGAGGCTCAGACAAAGTAAACGATGAATCAAATGTCGCAATTACTTGAGTACCTGACACCGCCCAACTGAAAGAACGATCGCCAGCGGTTAGAAATTGACTGACAGTACCGACATTATTTGCGTTTAACGATACACCGCCAAATAACAATTTAGAATTTTTAAATAAACTACTAAATGAACGAACGGTGTTTGCGACCACATAGTTGCCAATAAACTCTTGCTCATCGGCACTTGGAACCAAGTTTTCGTCTTCAATTATATCTTCTACAAGGTCTTCGAGGGTCAGAGTGTCAATGTCATTGTTTTCGGCAACAACTTGTTCGATACTTTCTTGAACAAACAGATCTTTGGCCTGCTCATCTTTTATTAGGTCCTCAACCAGTTCTAAAACTGTGTTGGTATTTTCAGGTAAATCCGCGCCGTAATCGACAACTAACTGAATGACCGCAGCAACTTGAATAACCTCTTCATTGTCAACCTGTTCAACTAATGCGTCGTACTCGCCTTGATTTAATACGGCACCTTCTACAGGGGCTGTTTCGCCACTTTGCTCTTCAATGATATCTTGAACAAGAACGTAAATCGCCGTGGTGACGTTAGATACATTAATATTGATATTTTCAGAGGCTGTTAATTCTCCGTCACTGCCGGCATCTTCAAGAAGCGATTTACCATCGCCTAAATAAGATTTAAATTCTACAGATTCAAAACCGCTACCAGGCTGACCTACAGCAGTAACTTCAAATACGGCGTCTTCATCAACAAATTCAATTGGGATACGATAAAGGCCATTTTCATCTGCAACAACTTCAAAGGTTTCTTCACCGACACGAATTGTCACTATTGCGTTTGGGATTGGATCATCAACAACAGCACCTGAAATGACAATTTCGCCATTAGCATAAAGCTCTAGCGTAATATCATGAAATATCTGGGATGCGGCTATCGTGTCGGACTCAACGACTTCGGCGTAAACTCTTAACGTAACTTGTTGGTCTTCGCTGATGTCAGGGGTTGTGAAATCAACTATAGATGAACCATCAACTACGTCGGTCCAAACCAATGGCATTGTAAAACCAGACGGCGCGTCCACAACTTCCCAACGCACTTGGCTCGGTAACTCTTCAATGCCGTTTGTTGCGGTTACATCAGCTCGAATCGACCAAGCTGTTTGCTCTTGAATCTCAACCATTTGAGCAGCCACAATTGAAAGTGAAGCTTCGGTCTGACGGTCGATTATTGCTCCTTGAGTAACTTGAACTTCGTCATCTTTATCCAGACAACCAAAAAGCAAAACGGAGCAAAAAACTGCCCCCGTTGTTTTAAGCCAATTTGTCATTTTTATTTCCTTGTCTTACATGCCGTATAATTTTAATTGATCCAAAGTATTCCAAAACTAAACTGCGTCCCAGACATATCAATGTCTGGAATAGAGGCCGTTCGTTCAATTCCACCGCTATTTTCATCTTTAAATGTGGTGCTCATTTCACTAAATTGAGCCATCATAAAATCCGCATTAAATGTGAGTGCAATGCCCTTTTTAATTTCATAACTTACGCCAGCATTTAACCTTGCCTCAAACCCATTAAAAGATTCATCTATCGATTCAATTCCATATTGCTGCTCTAGTTGTGAATTTTTCGCCGTCGCTAATACTGGCAACGCCAAGTTTGCCCCGACATGCCAAGTCAATCGCTTTCTAGCATTGGAAAAAGCCGTATTGTAGTGAATGCCTGCAATTGCATTAAAATATGTTAGATCTTCTTCTATGGCGAGTGGTGATGTCAAAATTTGAGGTGGGTTAGGATCAGTGAAATATTTATCACTTTCTCTAATTTCATTATTTAGTTCAGCTGCACGGCCTATTGTTTCAAAATTTGAACGCACAAAGCCTATGGTTTTTAATTGGCCACCAAATGCGACATAAAATTCATCATCAACATGATAAACCCCCTGGGCGACCATATCGGCTAAACTTAATTTACTGGTATTTTGTTGAACAATGCCGTACTCGCCAACCGACCAAGTGTCTTTGGTATATTCTTTGGTAACATCGGATTTAGTATTGAGTAAAAAGCCCCATTTGCCGGTGAGACTGGTATAGGAGCTTGCATAAAGAACAGTATTTGTGACACTGATATCCGTCGCTAAGTCGCCAATGCCAGCAAAATCTTTCAGTGATTCTTGATAACGAATTGTTTGCATACCGACTTGTGTAGAATTCAAACCGGGGTAATTTTTATCTTCAGCGCTACAATTCATGCTGACTAAAACCAAGCTTATACACGTTGCAATACTACGAATCGACATCTTCTTTCCATGTTTGGTGTTTTTATAATTCTTGGCAAGTATAGAATAAAAAATAGCAAATAGAAAACCCCACCAAGTTAACTTATAATGTATTTTTTATTATGTATATTACGGTTTTAATTAACCTTTATATCCAAATTGCAATTAGGGATTTACCTACTCATGACAATCGCAATCATTGGCGCTATGGCACCAGAAGTCGCTATTTTAAAAGACCAACTACAAAATATAAAGTCCACAAACGTGGCTGATTTTTGTTTTTACCAAGGAACGATTGATAATAAGTCAGTTGTATTGGTTCAATCGGGTATAGGTAAGGTTGCTTCTGCCGTTGCAACAACACTCGTGATTCAATTATTCAAACCTGACTATGTTATAAATACAGGCTCTGCAGGTGGTTTTGACTCAAGTCTTAAAGTAGGTGATATTGCGGTAGGGAACGAACTTGTCCATCATGATGTTGACGTAACAGCATTTGATTATGTTTATGGCCAAGTACCAAACATGCCGGCTCGTTTTGTTGCAGATCCAACATTAATAGCGTTAACCCAAGATTCAATTGCCGAACTAACCGACATAAATTGTAAAGTTGGGCTTGTAGCCACTGGCGACAGTTTTATGTGTGACCCAGCTCGGATCGAAGAAACCCGCGTTCGTTTTCCAGATATGTTAGCAGTTGAGATGGAAGGTGCGGCTATTGCTCAAGTATGTCATCAATTAAATACCCCATTTGTCGTTATCCGTTCATTATCTGATATTGCCGGTCAAGAATCTCCGGTATCGTTTGAAGCTTATTTGGAAATTGCCTCTAAAAATTCTTCCCAATTGGTTTTGAACCTCATCTCAAAAATTAGCGCATAACTGGCCTGCCAAATTTGAACCTTTTGGAAGGTTGGCCTGTGCTACAACAATCACCAGAATTGGCAATGGTCATTCTGGTGATTGTTATCGAATGGTTGCTGCCACTTGGCAATCGCTTTCATATTGAAAATCTGTTCATCGGTTTGGCCAATGCAATACGTGTCAAATTGCGACTTCAAAGAACCAACATTAATCACACATTAAATGGTGTGTTAGCTCTTGTGTTCTATCTTGTATTTATCGCTATAGTGCTGTTTGCCGTTTTGTTCGCCTTTGAAAACGATGTCTGGACTCAAGGTTTTTTACTTTACCTTAGCTTGAGCCTGTCGACTCATACCCGCGTATTTCAGCAACTTCGACCACTTTTAGAAAACAACCAAAAAAGTGCGGCACGAACCTTATTAGCAACCATCACTATTTGGGATACCACCAAACTGAGTTTACTTGGTATCAATAAACTGATTCTCGAACTTTTGATCTTTCGTTTTGTGCATGGATGGCTGTTCCCTCTGATTGCGTTCGGTTTGTTCGGCGCAGCAGGTAGCCTGCTTTATATTGCCATCGTCGCCACACAATTTGCATGGTTGTCCTACGACAAAAAGATAAGCGACTTTGGTCAATTTTCAACTCGAATGCTAGACACTTTAAGCTTTATTCCTTCTCTATTTTTAGCCCCTATGTTTTCAGTATTTTGTTCTAGTCCTGGATGGTTAAACACTTTTTCAAATACAAAAAAACAATGGACAGAAAATAGAGGCTCGCTAACGCACTTATTATGGCTCGCAATTGTTTCTGCTGGTTGCAAATGTGAATTAGCGGGACCGCTGATGTTAAACGACCATAAAGTCCCTAGACCAAGAATAAACTTCGCTAAAGCTATTGGCCCCGAACATATAACCCAATTATTAAATTGGATCGTGCGCTTTAAGATATTTACGCTAACGTTATTGGTAACGGTTCTTCTTATTATTGGATTAAAATAAATGAAATTAACTTCACTTTTTTTGTCACTGCTAACCTTATTTAGTTTTTCATCAGGTGCAGCCTACTTTGGTTCTTTGGAGCTAATTGATGCTGAGCAACTTAATAAAGAACGGGAAAAATACATTGTATTAGATGTTAGAACTGCTGAGGAATTTAAAGCTGGTCACATTGCTGGTGCAGTAAACATTCCGCACAAAAACATTAGCGAACATATAGAAACGATTAAAACTTGGCAGGATAAAACTATCGTGGTGCACTGCAAAAGTGGTTATCGAGCAGGCAAGGCTGAATCAGTACTTACCTCTAACAAGATAACAAATATGGTGCATCTAGATGGCGACTTTGACGGCTGGCAAGACAACAATCAACCGATTGTTAAAGACTAGCTCATTCATTGTTTTTCATTACGTGTTTTTCATTACGAAGCATACTTTTGATGTAACCGTTATTCGGTATAAATAAGTTTCAAAGTAATCAAACCGACTCTGCTCATGCTCCGCTTAATGACTATGGTTTAGGAAGTAGTGGAGCTATTACCTCAAACACCTGTTTTGCTAAATACTTATAACCAGCGGAAGTAAAATGAACATCCCCTTGTTTCTTTTGAATCGCTGGTATTTTTAACAAGGCATGTGAATGTAAATCATTGATCACTACGTTGTTCTTCATCGCGAGTTGCTTCACGATATCGTTATAAATAATTTCATCGCCAACTTTTCTGCCAACCTCACCCTCTGGCACAGGCGTGGTAGCAGACCAAATAAGCTTAGCTTTAGTAGCCTTTAGCCTATGTATCAACTGAGTCATATTTTGTTTGTACTGAGTCGGCGTTGTCGTCAACGACCCGTTTATTTTGTCTCTATGGCCAGTATTTTTTGATTCAGGATGACGATAACAAATATCCCACAAGCCCCAGTTAAAACTGATCACATCCCAATTACGCGTCCTAAGCCAGTCATCGATATGCTCTAATCCATAAGAAGAATATCGACCATTTGTCGGGATCCGAAAAACATCCGCCTTACCTTTCAGCAACTTTCTAACATGCACTGTATAACCAATGGAAATAGAGTCTCCAATAAGCAAAACATTTGGCAAATTAGGGTTATCCTTCGGATTTGAGAACGCTTTTTTAAACTCTTTGCCAGTATACAATTCATTGCTACTGGCTAGGTTTTCTTCGCTATATGCATTTTGCGCAAACAGAGTAACTAGGCTCAACAGTAACAAACGAACAAATGTGATTCTCATAAATGGCCTTTCAGTAAACAAGGCGCCTCGCTAGATGCCTAAAATTGTTGGTTAAAAATCTAATAAAAATAGGACCTGGACTTCGTACTCGTTTTACATAACGAGGCCCAAATAAAGTCAGCTCCCATCAAGCTGAAAATTCGTTTTAGCGTGTAAACACGTGCCACAAAACATAAATCCATGACAAAAAACCATGAAATATTGCCCATAATACTGACTGATTAACGCTCCAATAAATTACAATTGAAAGTGCCGTGCCAAATGTAATCCCATACTTTACGATTTCATTTCCTGATTTTTCCATTACCTAACTTCCTGTTTTTTAAAAATGAGTGATAACAAAGCGAAATTTCGCTCATGTTGATTGGTCAATCAAAGATTCTAAACATCGACATACTGAGCAACTTTTTGTTTAAATAAGTCAACTAGTGCAGGTTCCATGTACTCATAATTGTCAGGAAAGCCCAAATCACATCTTCAACCCCTAATGGAATTTCTGCATGGTTATTTAACGCTGCTGAGCGGACGCTAATATTCGCGATATCTGAAAATACCGATTCAGCGGTAGGACTTCGTAATTTATTTTGACTGCACACAAATAGTAAATTCATTTAGGCCTTAAGTCATAGCAAGAAAACAATAGAAATCCGAAACATACAGCAAGCAGTCTTGCTGACAACTTAATCTAGATTATTTCTTAGATGCTCTATAAGCGGCCAATTCGGCTAACAGCCATTGTTTACTTTTAATCTCAGGCTTACCTTCACAGTGGATTTTATAATGCTTACCTGACATTTTACTTTTAGTGGCTGAGTACTTTATAAAATCCTCTGTCGAATGAATATCATCAGCATAATACTCATATTTTTTCTTAATATGCGCCACGGCCTCTTGCCCATTATGGCGAGTACCATTGCGCTCATACGTACAAGATGTTGTGCTAACAAAAGTTAATAAATGATTAATTTCGTCCTGCGTAAATGCATAGCTTTTAATAGAAAAAACTGAAGCAATCATTAAGAATATGTAACCGAACTTCAAATGTAACTCTCCTTGTTAAACAATTTAATCTGAGGAAACACCCTCGTTTGATCGAGCCCCATTCGTTACAAACTTAACGCTTTATTAACAATCAAGTTTGCAGAAACTCGTAAAAATATTTTTTATAAAGCAGGATCAGCTTCTATTTCAGCAATGCCTATTTGACGCTTTTCATCTTCGGAGCTTTCGACAGAAGGTTGTTTTACCTCTTGTATATCAATATCAAATGGATTTATTTCTGGCTGCTCTGTCACTTTGCTGCCGGTGATTGATGTGTTGTCGCTAGATGTCGTTTCATCACCATAAGTATCGTCTTCTTGCCCTGTTAGTTCACCATTGCTCACTGTATTGCGCTCTTGCTCAGTTAGGTTTTCAATGCCACTCTCGCTTACCTTATTATCGGCAAGGGGCTTGTTTTCTAAATCGGACTGAGTATTGGTTAACGCAACCAAATCAAGTTCCTCAGGTGTCGCACTAACAATCACTTTGTCGCCGTTTTGTAACAGTCTAAAAAACACTTCAATGTCTGAATTTCGCAACCTAACACAACCGTGAGTCGTACGGCTTCCTATCGAACGAGGGTTAGATGTCCCGTGTAAAAACAATGAGTTGCCAAAGTGCATGGCATGGTTACCCATGATGCCGCGCCAACAACGTTCGCCTTTTGCCAGTTTTTGCCTAAACTCGCCTTCCATTTTTTTCGGCACACACCAATTGATGCCGTCGGGATCAAATAACTTAAATTCAATTTCAAACTGCCCTTCAGGGGTGTAATAACACTTACCGCCTTTAGCGGCAGATAAACATCGGTCATAACCAAGTGCAACCGGCGCTGTTACTAACTTGGTACTTTGCCCGTCGATGATTTCAAATACAGATACATTAAATGAGGTTTTATCAATTACCGCGACACGTTTTGCGTTTGCATCCCTTTCATACATTTTAGGACGCGTTCGATTTTGGACTTTGACTGGTTTAGCTAACCACATCGGCTCTGAAACTGGTTGCCAAGCCCCATCAGGGAAATGCCCGGTGATCCGAATTGTGTGATGGTCTTCTTCATTTGTAGTGAAAACCGAATCCGCCAATAAAATCTCACCACCTGTTTGTGTTGAACTTTCGTAATTATTCACGCTATCCTCGAAATCAGCATCGGTTGCACTGTCTGGTTCAAGTTCGGTTTTATTTTTTTGTTTAAGCGCAGCCGACAATGCACTTTGTTGATCTGGGTACCATAACGTCGACTCTAATAATTTATATGCCTTAGCCTTCGTATTTCGAGACTTTAGTGCTTTATGAATTATCATGGGAGGCGCAGAATGGGAAACCACTGTGCGCTCCTCTAACGCAGCCTTTATTGAAACGTATAAATGAGGTTCAAGGGGTTGCCATTCGCCTTCGGGGAAATGCCCAGTGACTTCTATCCATTCTTCATCTTGCTCACTTGACGTAAACAAAGTGCGGTCTGGCCAGCTTTCTATAATTACCCCATTGGGCAAATCAAAAACATCGATTTCAGCCTTAGTGATAAATGTTTTAGCGGCCAACAAGGGCAAACTTAAGCACAGTAAAAGACAAAGTAGTATTAGTCGCATTAATCAGTGTCGCCATGGTCAATAGGTAATAAACGCTCACACCAGGCTCTAAAACCGCCATCGAGAGACTTCACTTGAGTATAGCCAAGTTTTTGGAGCATATCCGCGGCGAGCGCTGATCTAAATCCGCCACCGCAGTACAGTACAATATGGGTTTGATAGTTAGGGATCTGACGTTCTATATCGCGTTCTAGAACGCCCCTTCCAATATGAATAGCATTAGGCAAATGCCCTTTAACCCATTCGTTATCTTCTCTTACATCAATAAGGATGAAAGGGGTTTGTTCAGAATTTATCAACAAATATTGATCGATATTAATTTCCGTAATTAACGGTTTTATATCGCTAACAACGCGCAGAAAGCCTGGAGAATGTTCCATGTTTCGGCCTCCAAAATGTTTACACTTATTGCAGAGTGCCAGATAAACTTTTTTCGGTCAAAACATTCATTATTTCATTGCATTAACGCATACTGAACAATCTTATCAATTGGAAAAACAGAACCTGAATATGCGTATAAAATTAGCGAGTTTGTGTCTTCTGTTGTTGAGTTTTAGCTCGACAGCTCACAACGATTATCACGTAGGCGTTATCAGTAGCGAAGATATCCTGCTGAATTTTGAAACATTTGCACCACATCAAAATGACGTCACTTTCACCGATGAACAACTATCCGCATTGAGTCAGTATACAACTCCTACTGAGATCAGGGTCTTTTTTGGACAATGGTGTCACGATAGCCAACGTGAAGTGCCAAGACTGATAAAGTTATTTGAGCAACTCGGTAATCAAAATCTATCGGTTGTTTATTATGGTTTAGATACAGACAAGTCAGACCCAGCAGGAAAAGCCAAATTAAACGATATTAAACGCACCCCGACCGTAATCGTTTTACAAGATGGCGCGGAAGTTGGCCGCATATTAGAATTCCCTACAAACGACTGGGCGACGGATATAGCAACGCTGCTAAAACTCTAAACCTGTGCGGCTTGGTATTAACATTAAATATAGGGCAAATTTCAGACATAAAAAAACCGACTAATGTCGGTTTTTTCTCATTGCTCACTTATACATTAAACTTATTCTGCATCTTCGCCTGTTGCGATTGGCTTCATGTGTGGGAACAAAATTACATCTTTGATCGTTGGCGAATCGGTCAACAACATCACTAAGCGGTCAATACCGATACCTTCACCAGCCGTCGGCGGTAAACCGTACTCTAAGGCTTGGATATAGTCTTCATCAAAGTGCATTGCTTCAATGTCACCAGCGTCTTTTTCTTCAACTTGTTTTTGGAAACGCGCGGCTTGGTCAGCTGCATCATTCAACTCAGAGAAACCATTAGCTAATTCTCTACCGCCAACAAAAAACTCAAAGCGGTCAGTAATAAACGAATCGTTATCGTTACGGCGTGCTAATGGTGACACTTCCCACGGGTAACCTGTGATAAACGTAGGTTGGTCTAGTTGCTCTTCCGCTGTCGCTTCAAATATTTCACAAAGGTATTTACCTGCACCCCAGATACCTTCAACTTCAGGTTCTTTGATGTGCAATGCCTTAGCGATTACTTTTAATGTTTCTAAGTTATTAACCGGATCAGCAATCGCAGCCGCCCATTGAGGGTTATTTGCTGCGTCGTCATAATATTTTAAAACTGCATCTGCCATAGTCAAACGCGTAAAGGGTTTACCAAAGTCATATTCTTTAGTTTCGAGCACTTCACCTTCGGCATTTTTCACTGTGTTTTTAACAACCGCAGTACCTAAGACGCTTTGAGAAACACTGCGAAGCATTTCTTCAGTTAAGTCCATCAAGTCGTTGTAATCTGCATACGCTTGGTAAAACTCAATCATAGTAAATTCTGGATTATGACGGGTCGACAAACCTTCGTTACGGAAGTTACGGTTAATTTCGAATACACGTTCAAAACCACCAACAACCAAACGTTTTAGGTATAACTCCGGAGCAATACGTAAATACATGTCACGAGACATGGCATTGTGATGTGTGATGAATGGACGTGCTGAAGCGCCACCAGGAATAACCTGCAACATAGGTGTTTCAACTTCCATAAAGTCACGGTCAGCTAAGAAACGACGAATGCCTTCAACGACTTTAGAGCGCACTACAAACGTTTTACGTGTCTCTTCGTTTGTGATCAAATCAACATAACGTTGACGATACTTAGCTTCTTGGTCAGTCAAACCATGGAACTTTTCTGGTAATGGACGCAGTGACTTCGTTAATAATTCATAACTTTGCATATCAACGTATAAGTCGCCTTTACCCGACTTATTTAACGGCCCTGACACACCAATGATGTCGCCAATGTCCAATACGCCATATTTGGCTTTTAAATCTTTTTGAACATCTTTTGATGCATAAGACTGTATGCGACCTTTCATGTCTTGTAATAACAAAAACGGGCCGCGTTTAGCCATAATACGTCCAGCAATACTGACCTTATGATTTAGCGCAACTAATTCTTCTTTCGACTTTTCGCCAAATTCTTGTTGTAAGTCGTCACTGTAATGTTCACGACGGAACGTATTTGGGTGACCATTTGCATCACAGTTCTCGCGAATTGTTTCTAATTTCGCGCGACGTTCGGCAATCAATTTGTTTTCGTCTTGAATTTGCTCAGTCATGTTTGTTCTCATCTAATTAATCTGTGTTGCGATAATTATCGCCAACGAATACTTAAAGGCCCGCTTTTAAGCTTGCCTCAATAAATTTGTCTAAATCACCGTCTAATACCACTTGAGTATTTCGGCTTTCGATCCCCGTTCTTAAATCTTTTATACGAGAATCGTCTAACACGTAGGAACGAATTTGACTGCCCCAACCAATGTCTGATTTGGCATCTTCGGCGGCTTGTTTTTCTTCATTCTGTTTCAACATTTCTAGCTCAAACAATTTGGCTTTTAATTGCTTCATTGCTTGGTCTTTATTTTTGTGTTGCGAACGTTCGTTCTGACACTGTACAACCGTATTAGTTGGTAAGTGAGTGATACGTACCGCAGAATCTGTGGTATTAACGTGCTGACCACCGGCCCCCGAGGCGCGGTAAGTATCAATTTTTAGGTCAGTGGTATTAATATCAATTGCGATGTTGTCGTCCACTTCTGGATAGACAAATGCCGAAGCAAATGACGTGTGACGACGACTGTTAGAATCAAATGGTGATTTACGAACCAAACGATGCACACCGGTTTCGGTACGACACCAACCAAATGCATATTCACCTGACACGCGAATTGTCGCGCCTTTGATGCCAGCAACATCACCAGGAGTTACTTCGATAAGTTCAGTTTTAAACCCCTTAGCTTCACCCCAACGTAAATACATACGCAACAAAATATTGCACCAGTCCTGCGCTTCTGTCCCGCCAGAGCCTGACTGCAAATCGATGTAAGCATCGTTTGCGTCCTGAGGACCGGCGAACATACGACGGAATTCAAGGACATCTAATTTTGCTTCAAGGTCGTTTAATTCTGTTTGTGCTTCTTCGAACGTTTCTTCGTCTTCAGCTTCAACCGCTAATTCGATTAACCCTTCAACGTCATCACAACCTTGATCAAGTTCGTCGATAGTATTTACAACGGCTTCCAAATTTGAACGTTCTTTACCTAAATTTTGAGCTTTTTCTGGATCATTCCAAACTGCGGAATCTTCTAATTGACCAACGACTTCTTCTAATTGCTCTTTCTTAGCATCGTAGTCAAAGATACCCCCGTAATACATCCGTGCGTGTGCGGATGTCGGTAAGTTGATTCTGTACTGGATTGACTTCAAACATATGTATTAAAAAACCTAAATTGATCCAAAATAAACGAGGGCGGAGTGTACCAAATTTGCAATAATAAAGTCAGCAGGCAACGGCGTTAAAAATTCAAATAAATGACGATTATTTTAGTTCATCACGAATTTTGGCTAATACCGGTACATTTGCATCAGGAAAAGTCAGTGCAAGTAATTCTGATTTATCAAACCAACTGACCTCTTGCCCTTCTAACCCGGCTTCTTCTCCGTCAAATTCACTCACCAGCAAAAAATCCAATTTAACGGTTTTTTCAGGATAGTCGAACTTCAAAGAATGGAACGGTGACGTTGTTGTCACTTCGATATTAATTTCTTCTTTAAGCTCTCTTATAAGGGCTTGCTGAACAGTTTCCCCCGACTCAACTTTACCACCGGGAAATTCCCACTTACCACCTTGGTGCTGATGAGACTGGCGTTTGCTCAGTAAAAACTGACCGTTGCGATAAATTATCGCGGCTGCGACATGAATTTGTTTATTCATTTAATTTCCTTTAGCCAACGTTTAAACCGCTATGCTCTAAACTAAAAAAAGCGGGCAAGCCCGCTTTCTTTTCATATCAAAGGCTGTCTATTAAGACAATTTACCGTGACATTGTTTGTACTTTTTACCAGACCCACAAGGGCAAGGTTCATTACGGCCAACTTTTGCTTGGTCTCTAATTTGAGGCGCTTGTCTTTCTTCATTAGAAAGCTGGCTCGATGTTTCATGTTGGTATTCTTTTGGCGTGTTTTCAGCTTGTTTACGACGCTGCTCTTCAACAGCCTCAACGTCTTCTTCCGCCTTAACTTGAACACGGCATAACATTTTAGTTACTTCCGCTTTTAACATTTCTAACATATCGCCAAACAATTCAAACGACTCACGTTTGTATTCTTGTTTTGGATTTTTCTGGGCGTAACCACGTAAATGAATACCTTGACGCAAATGGTCCATCGCCGCTAAATGCTCTTTCCAATATTGGTCAAGCGTTTGCAACATAACCGCTTTTTCGAAATGACGTAAAACCTCTTTACCAACCATTTCTTCTTTCGCGTGATACATTTCGTCAATTGTTTCAGAAACACGTTGTTTTAATGTTTCTTCATGCAGTTTTTGATCTTCGTCCAACCAGCTACGAATAGGCAAGTCGACAGCTAGATCTGATTTTAAACGTTCTTCTAGACCTTCCAAATCCCACATTTCGTCAAGTGACTGCTGTGGTATATAAGTATCTAGAATATTAGCGACAACTTCCTGACGGATACCGTCAATTACTTCGCCAATATCGCCGCCTTCCAATAATTCATTTCGTTGTGAGTAGATTACTTTACGTTGATCATTTGCTACATCGTCGTATTCAAGTAATTGCTTACGGATATCAAAGTTACGAGCCTCAACTTTACGTTGTGCATTTTCAATCGCTTTATTCACCCAAGGATGTTCGATTGCTTCGCCTTCTTCCATACCTAAACGACGCATCATGTTTGTGACTTTTTCAGACGCAAACAAACGCATTAATGTGTCTTCCATCGACAGATAAAAACGAGAAGAACCCGCATCACCTTGGCGACCAGAACGACCACGTAATTGATTATCGATACGGCGTGACTCATGACGTTCAGTACCGATAATATGCAGACCACCAGAGGCCAATACCGCATCGTGACGTTTTTGCCATTCCGCTTTGATGTGGGCGACTTGCTGTTCAGTCGGATTTTTCAAACGCGACGCTTCAGCTTGCCAGTTACCACCTAGTACGATATCGGTACCACGACCGGCCATATTAGTTGCAATTGTTACTGCGCCCGGTAAACCTGCATCTTCAACAATTTGTGCTTCTTTTTCGTGTTGTTTTGCATTCAGTACGTTGTGTTTAATACCTTCTTTTTTAAGGAATTTAGACAACAACTCTGACGATTCGATTGAAACTGTACCCACCAATGCTGGCTGACCACGTTTTTCACAATCTTTAATATCTTCAACAATAGCTTTGTATTTTTCAAGTTGCGTAAGATAAACCAAATCAGTTTTGTCTTTACGAACCATAGGTTTATTGGTTGGAACGACAACCGTATCCAAACCATAAATTTGTTGGAATTCAAATGCTTCTGTATCTGCCGTACCTGTCATGCCCGACAATTTGTCGTACATACGGAAATAGTTCTGGAAGGTAATTGATGCAAGCGTTTGGTTTTCGTTTTGAATCGCCACGCCTTCTTTCGCTTCAACAGCTTGGTGTAAGCCTTCAGACCAACGGCGACCTTCCATAGTACGACCTGTATGCTCATCAATGATGACAATTTGGTCATCTTGGACAATATAATCAATGTCTTTTTGATACATGATATGAGCGCGAAGGGCAGCATATACGTTGTGTAACAACGGAATGTTTGTTGCACTATAAAGCGAATCTTCTTTACCAATCACGCCACGTTCACGCAGAATTTCTTCCACTCTGATTTGGCCGCGTTCAGTTAGGTAAACTTGTTTTGATTTTTCATCAGCAGTGTAATCGCCTGTGCTTTCCACCCCTTCTTCGTCGTCTTTTTCTTGACGCTCTAACAGTGGTACAACACCATTAATTTGAAGATAAATTTCCGAATTGTCTTCGGCAGGACCAGAAATAATAAGCGGTGTACGGGCTTCATCAATTAGTATCGAGTCAACTTCATCGACAATCGCAAATGGTAATGAGCGTTGAACACGTTCTTTGGCATTAAATGCCATATTGTCGCGCAAGTAGTCAAAGCCAAATTCGTTATTAGTTCCATATGTAATGTCCGCCACATATGCTTTTTGTTTTGCATCGTGGGACATACCAGGAATATTACAACCAACCGTCATTCCTAAAAATTCAAATAACTCACGGTTAGTCTCAGCATCACGTTGAGCCAAGTAGTCATTTACGGTAATAACGTGCACACCGTTGTCGGTAAGCGCATTAAGGTATGCTGGTAACGTTGCCGTTAGCGTTTTACCTTCACCCGTTCTCATTTCGGCGATTGAGCCAGAATTAAGAACCATGCCACCCACAAGCTGCATGTCAAAGTGACGCATGCCGTATAAACGCTTACTGGCTTCACGTACCGTTGCAAAGGCTTCTGGGAGTAAATCGTCTAAGGTTTCGTTGGCTTCAAGACGTGCTTTGAACTCTGCTGTTTTTGCACGCAGTTCTTCATCAGAAAGGCTTTCAAATTGAGGTTCTAAGGCGTTAATTGCGGCAACAGATTTGTTTAATTGCTTAATTGTACGTTGGTTACGACTACCAAAAATTTTCGTTAATATCGATGAAATCATATTTATTCAGCTTGTACTTCTGACTGTTCTTTAAAATAAAAACAATCGGCAATTGCCGATTGTATAGTTTTTGTTCTTATTATCGTGCAGTTTATTCGGCTTTTCGATAAACGTATGGGAGCGGGTCTATCTGCTTCCCTCGTTTTAAAACCTCATAATGGACATGGGGACCGGTTGAGCGACCAGTACTGCCCATACGTCCGATATTCTGTCCTTTGGCAACTAAGTCACCAACATTGACTAACAATTCTTTGTTATGGCCATAACGAGTAATAACACCGTCGCCATGGTCTATCTCAACCAAGTTGCCATAACCGTAACGACTGTCAGCCCATGTAACAACACCAGCTCCCGTCGCTATCACGTCAGCGCCTTCTTCACCGGCAAAATCCAAACCTTTATGCTTTGCAGGCATTTTAGTAAATGGGTCTTTACGCACACCGTAGTAAGAAGACAACCAACCAGAACGAATTGGACGTCCAGAAATAAATATCTCTTGTTCTATATGGGTATTTAGAAGAATGGATTCAAGTACTGCCATTTTTCTTTCTTGACCATCAAGCTTTACTAGCATCTCGTCCATTTCGGAAAATAGCTCGTCAGTCCTTTGATATACGTCGCCAACATCTTCTGTTGACGGACCACCGGTGCCGGTAACTAAGTCGAAATTAAATTCGTCATTTGGGATTGAGGCCTGCTCAGCAACCCTTGACGCAAATGCGTCTAAACGGTTTACTTGGCCTTTTATCTCACCTAACTTTAACGTTAACGCAGAAAGTTGATGTTCTGTGGTTTGTTTAATTCTCATTAAGCGCTCTTTTTCAGCGCTGTATTCATCTTTTGATGCAAGCAATTGTTGCCTTACATGGTCGGTTTCGCCACTATCTGAGACAGCAGAAGAAATTAACCAAACGGCGCCAAGTAACACTACAGAAGCAATAGGCAACCATTGTGCTTTTTGCATCCGCATGCGGAAACTTACATTCTTTCCTTTATAAATAAGTGTTAAACTCATTAATCGCTACCTAAACTAATTGCGCGTTTTAAATTATGGCAAAGTCACCAAAGTCTCTCAATGATCTTTTTGTTTCGAACACAAAGAATAACAATTTGTCGGTCTATCAGCAAAAAACACGCGAATTTAGACAAATTCATCAATTGCTCAGTGAACTTTTAGGGGACAATATCGCGCAAAACATCATTGTAAGCAACTTTAATGACTGTATTTTACAAATTGAAACGACCTCTGCTGCCGTAGCAACCCATATTAAAATGCGTCAATCTGAAACTTTGTCTATGATCCGTCAGCGTTTTAATCCCGCAACAGTGACAATTAACGTTAAAGTTAGTCCAAAATCAATGTCAGTAAAATATGCAAAATCACTCACTTCACAATCGAATATAAATGAACCGGCTCCGGCCAAAGTAACCCACATTCCGGACAATGCGGCAAATATGTTTGACGACTTAGCCAAAAATGCCACGGGGTCGCTAAAAGAAACATTTGCCCGTCTCGCAAGTCATCGCAAAACACCTTAATTAATCGCACTCAAAATCGAACGGGTTAATTTAAACGGCTATTGACCAACCTTCCGCTTGGGCCAACAGTTTCTCTAACTCATCTATTAGTTCATACAATTCAGGCTCAACTGTCGCTATATCGGCGCTTCGCTTTAATCCCGACTCAATAGTTTCCGCTAGCAATTTTATATTTGGCACACCGGTGTAACAACAAGCACCGTGGAATTTATGGATTACTGGCAATAATTGTTCTACGTCATTTGTTTCAATATGCGTTTTAACGTCAGTGAGCGTTTCAGGTACCGTTCTCATTAACATAGTAAACATCTCAATTGCTAAGTCGTACTTACCGGCTGAACGTTGCATGGCAAGACTCCAGTCAACTTGAGGGTATTTCGCAAACTCAGGTGCCTCGCCAACTTCAAATGGTAACAAGCCCTGACTCGTGTCATTAGCACTTTGAATTTGGTCGCCGTTTTTAGTTCCGCCACTTTCATTAAATGGACAATGTTCAAACAAGATCTGTTTTAACATTTCCTCATCTATGGGTTTCGATAAAAATGCGTCAAAGCCTGACGCTAAAATCTTCGCCTGCTCTTCTGGTGCGGCATGTGCCGTAACTGAAATTATTGGGGTCGTCTCATTAAGAGAACTTTCTCTGATTTTTTGACACGCCGTAATACCATCCATTATCGGCATTTGAATATCGAGGAAGATGGCATCGTATTTATGCTTTTGCGCTAAATTCCAAGCTGCTTGACCATCACGTTCCGTATCAACTTGCACGGACATTTCTGATAATAGGGCTTTTAGTAACTTAAGGTTGGGGTCGTGATCGTCCACCGCTAATACTTTCATGCCTCTAAACGACATGCCTTGGTTTTCATCAGGCTCTGTCGTTTCCAAATAAGGCGCAGCCATTGACCCGATTAGTTTGCGATGGTTGATTGGCAAACTCAAACATGCCGTCGCACCGGAGCCAATAAAGGCTTCTTTAAGATTAGGTGAAATACTGTTGATAACTGTGAATACGTGTTCACAATATTGACGCGCAATTGAGATCAGGTGCTTCATTTCGCCTACCGTGCTTGGCGAAACATGATGACTAATTAACACCAGATCAAATTTCTTGTCACTTATTAAGCCAACAAACTCTTTCTCAGTGGAACAATGGGTGATCTTTAATTCGGTAAAGTGTTTCAGTAACGACAACCCGTCATTCAATGATTGTTCGTCCGAGTCCATATATAACAAGTGTTTATCGGTGAGGACTTTAATTGGCAATGGTTCTGCAACATTTAAATGATTATCTTTAATATAGACATCAAAAAAGAACTGGCTGCCTTTATCGGTTTCGCTTTTAAAATGAATGTCACCATCCATCGCTTCAATTAATTTTTTACAAATAATCAAGCCTAGCCCCGTTCCACCAAACTTACGTGTCACTGAACTGTCAGCTTGGCCAAATGCCGCAAATAACTTTTCTTTGCCTACTTTATCAATCCCAACTCCAGTGTCTGTCACTGTAAACCGCAATTGATGGCCGGTTTCGTTAACACTCAAATATCGGATATCCAATCTCACATAACCAGATAAGGTAAATTTGATGGCATTGCCAAGCAGATTAATGATTATTTGTTTTAATCTATCTGGGTCCCCGCGCAGTTCGTCAGGCACTTTTTCATCGATATTAAGATAGATATTCAACCCTTTATCAAACACATTTGGCGCTAACAAGGTCATCACATCATTAACGGTATCCCGCAGGGCAAACGGTATATCTTCGAGTTCCATTTTACTTGCATCAAGTTTTGAGAAATCGAGGATATCGTTAATAATTCGAAGCAGATTCACCGCTGACGTTTCGATTGTTTCTAAAAAGTCTCGTTGGTTTACATTTAAAGATGTCTTTTTTAACTGTCGAGTAAAGCCTAATACGCCATTTAAGGGCGTCCGTAACTCATGACTCATGTTAGCTAAAAACTGAGATTTAACATCGTTGGCATTTTGCGCATCGCGCCTTGCCATACTCAACTGAATATTTTGCACTTCAAGCTGTTCAACAGTTTGTTGTAATTCTTGGGTGTATTCACTGATGTTGTGTTCGGCCCGTTCATTGGCGTAATAAATTTCTTTACCTATGTTATTGACCGACATTCGCAGGGTATCGATCTCCCCCAACATTGGCTCTTTAACTTTAGTCTTTGTTTTACCGGCAATAATATCCGCTAATGCGTCGATTAATGTGCGGATTGGGTCAACAATACGTTCGATAAAACGAAATGCGAATAACAGCGTAAACAGGACCGAAATAACAAGTAAACTAATGAGGAAAAACAATGACGACTGTTGCTCTAACAATGCCTTATCACGTGATAACTCAACAACCAAGTACCCGTATAACGTACGGCCATTTTTTGTCACAAATAAAAACGATTCTTCTGACGCCGGTTGACCATAAATTGGAGTACGAACATAAATATGATTTTCGCCATATTCAACTTGGGTATTATTTGGAATGAGTCGACCAGGTTGTAATTTTATTTTATCAAAGTCGTTATGGTAGTTAGATGAAATATAGAGTTGGTGGTCTGGTAAAAACACCGAAATCGAGCGCACAATAGGACTGGCACGGCGATGAGCCATGTCGAGTGCCGTTGCCAAGCTTTCTTGCTGATTTAATCTTATGGAGTGAGCACACAACAAAGAAAGCGGCTCAGATAAATAAATCCCGCGCTCTGTTAAGTTCTGATCTAACTCGTTAAACCGTTGGTAGGTAAGGTATCCACCTAAACAAAGCCCGACGAGTAACGAGGGTAAAACGATGACCATTACGGCCCAATGTCGTAAAGACAGAAGTTCTTTCATCTAAATTGGAATATACTTGGCAAATAATATTGTTCTGACTAACTTATCGCAATCAGTCAGGCCACACAATAAAAAGCCGCGACAAGACGAAAAAACACTTATGGCAAAGATATTTAGACCGACAACAAAAGCTAAAAACAAAAAACATTTATCGCATGCAAAACAGTTGCCCGACTTCACAGCGCATATTGAAAAATATGACCACGAACTCAAAGCAATAACAAAAGCAAATGATGGCCGGATCACATTTATAACCGGCGCGATGAAAGGCGAAGAAGTTAAAGTACGTCCTATTCAATACACTAAAAACTTGATCCACGCCGACACGCTCGAAGTCATAACAGCGAGTGCCGACCGTGTCGAACCGCCGTGCGAACACTTTGCAAAGTGTGGCGGTTGCCAATTGCAATATATTGCTCCTGCAACGCAGTTGGTAGAAAAGCAACATGCGTTAGACGGATTGATCAAGAAAAAATTAAAACTCGACACCTTACCATGGCAACCTGCAATTACCGGCAGCAGCGAAGGTTACCGAAGAACAGCAAGGTTAGCTGTTTGGCATGAAACCAATGGCGCAATATCTATCGGGTTTCGGGAGCAACATGCAAAGCGCATAATTGATGTCGATCATTGTTTAATATTAGCACCTAGCCTGACCAAAACAGTGCAAGCGTTTCGCCCAGTATTGGACAAACTAAATGCAAGAAGACACGTTACACACTTGCAACTGTTTAGTTTAGCGCCACAGGATGTGCTGGTCATCCGCACTCTAAAAGCAATGACAGACGCTGATATGACTCGTTTGTCAGACTATGCAGCGGCCAATAACGTTAGAGTGATATTGCAAACCGATAAAACAGAATTTATTGATTTAGTCTGTGCAGATAAGTCGGCCGACTTTTTGCTTAGTTATGCCATCGACGATATGCAGCTGCAATTTCAACCAAAAGACTTTATCCAAATTAACGATGAAGTGAACCAACAAATGGTTGCGCAGGCAATTGCTTGGTTGCAAGTCGAGCAACACGATACAATATTGGATTTATTTAGTGGTGTTGGTAACTTTACGCTACCTTTGGCAAAACGTGCCAAAGAAGTGTTTGCAGTAGAAGGTGTGAGCGACATGGTTCGCCGGATAAAAACCAATGCGGAACTAAACAAACTCACTAATATCCACGCTTACCAAGCTGACTTGTCGGAAATCAATGACCGTAAAAAGCCAAAATGGTTAAAGCCGATTGATAAATTATTGTTGGACCCAGCTCGAGACGGTGCAATGGATGTGGTGAAAAAGATACCTCTTTTGAAACCAAATCAAATTTTATATGTCTCATGTAATCCAGCAACTATGTTAAGGGATCTGGAAATTTTGCAGTCAGCAGATTATCATCTGACGAAAATAGGATTAATTAACATGTTTCCACATACTCATCATGTAGAGGCAATGGCTCTACTTGAGCATAAAAAAGCTTAAAGGGATAAGGTTTGGTTTCAGTAACTCGAGTTCACAGTCTAGAAGAAGTATTAGCAAATCGAGAAGCTAAGGGGTGGTTGCAAGAGTTAGGGCTTGCCGATCATACTGTTACTGCGCTTGATAATGCGTTCCAGTGGTTGTCAGAGCAACCAAAACAATCCGAACTATTATCACCTATCGACAGTGACTTTGTTCGCCAAGGGTTACTCATAGTTGAAATATTACTCGAGTTAAACATGGACGATGACAGCCTTGTTGCCGCCCTGCTTTACCCATTTTTTGAACACCAGTCGACCGACAATAAGCTTAAAGAAAAAATAAAGAAAAACTTTAAAGTTAGCGTCCTCAATTTGTTAATGGGCGTGAAAAAAATGGCGAGCATGGGGTTGCTCTCATCAAGAATGAAACATTCGCCAGAACAAGCTGAAAACATCCGTAGAATGTTAACAGCGATGATTGAAGATGTTCGAGCCGTAGTCCTCAAACTTAGCCAACAAATTGTTCTGTTAAGAGAAATTAAAAATAGCGACGAAGAAACCCGTGTTTTAGCCGCCAAAGAAACTCAAAACATCTATGCGCCACTCGCCAATAGATTGGGAATTGGCCAATTAAAATGGGAACTTGAAGACTACGCATTTCGCTACCTTCAACCTCAAATGTATAAAGACATCGCGTCAAGTTTGGAAGAAAAACGTACCGAACGACAGCAATATCTTGAAGACTTTGTTGAGTCTTTAACATCAAAAATGACCAGTAACCAAATCGACGCCATGGTTTATGGCCGGCCAAAGCACATTTACAGTATCTGGAAAAAGATGCTGAAAAAAGGTTACGAGTTCAGCCAGCTTTATGACATCCGCGCGGTTAGAGTTGTGACTGAACGGTTACAAGACTGTTATAGTGCGTTAGGTGTTATTCACACCAATTGGCGTCACATTCCTAGTGAGTTCGACGATTATGTCGCCACACCAAAACCTAATGGCTACCAATCAATTCATACCGTTGTATTGGGCCCTGAAGGTAAACCAATCGAAATTCAGATCCGTACTCAACAAATGCACGAAGACGCCGAGCTAGGTGTTGCTGCGCACTGGCAATACAAAGAAGGCGCCGTACCGACTAAAACCGGTAAAGGGTCGAGCTACGAAGACAAAATAGCCTGGTTACGCAAACTATTGCAGTGGCAGGAAGAAATGGCCGACAGTAATGATTTTGCAGAGGAATTGCGTAACCAAGTGGTTGAAGACCGAGTTTACGTTTTCACCCCACAAGGTGACGTTGTAGACTTGCCAAATGGTTCAACGCCACTCGATTTCGCCTATTACGTACATACAAATGTGGGTCACCGGTGTATAGGCGCTAAAGTATTTAATCGTATTGTACCGTTTACCTACCAACTGAAAACTGGTGATCAAATTGAAATCATTACGGGTAAAGAGCTAAACCCGAAACGGGATTGGTTAAATCCAAATCTGGACTATGTTCACTCTTCGCGCGCGCGGGCTAAAGTACAAACTTGGTTTAAACAACAAGACAAAGACAAAAACGTAATTGAAGGTAAACATCTACTCGAACAGGAATTGTCTCGATTAAACATCCACTGGGATGAAGCCGAGTTAGCGAAAGAACGCTTCAACATGGTGACATTAGACGACTTATTGGCTGCAATTGGCGGCGGCGACGTTAAGCTCAATCAAGTTGTAAATTACATCCAATCGAAAAATCTAAAAGAATCGCCACCGGAAGTTGATCCTCGGTTAATTCAAAAGCCGCGAAAAACGAAAACATTTCAAAATGGCGTAATTCTACAAGGCGTTGGTAACTTGATGAACCAACTTGCCGGGTGCTGCAATCCAATACCAGGCGATGAAATATCTGGTTATATCACACAAGGTCGCGGCGTAGTTATCCATCGGAGTGACTGTGAACAGTTTAAGGTTGTAATGGATGACCACCCAGAACGCTTTATCGACGCAACTTGGGCTGAGCAATATTCTGGCGGGTATTTAACACAGATAAAAATATTGGCGAATGACCGCAGTGGTTTATTGCGTGATGTCACCAGTATTTTAGCCAACGAAAAAGTCAATGTTTTAGGCATGAACACCCAATCTGAAGTGGCCAAACAACTGGTTTGGATGGACATTAAACTTGAGGTTTATAATGTTGGTGCATTTAACCGAGTTGTTTCTAAAATTGGCCAACTAGACGAAATAATAGAAGTTAAACGAGTATAAATATGCAGTGGCAAGACCGAATAAATGCGCTCGATAATCTTGACGGCATAGACAAACTTGTTGAAATAATGGCGATGTTACGGGACCCTGAAAACGGTTGTCCGTGGGACCTTAAACAAACCTTTAAATCAATTGTGCCTTATACCATTGAAGAAGCCTACGAAGTCGCTGATGCCATTGAAAAGCAAGACTTTAACGAAGTTAAAAAAGAGCTCGGCGACCTGCTATTTCAAGTTGTCTTTTATGGCCAACTTGGCACTGAACAACAAATGTTTGGGATCAGCCAAATTGCCGACTCGATGAGTGACAAATTAATCAGTCGTCATCCCCATGTATTTGCTAATACTTCTTTTGCCAGCGACGATGAAATTAATGCCAACTGGGAAAAAACCAAGTCAGAAGAACGCACAGCAACAGACCCCAAAAACGTCAGTGCATTAGATGACATTCCAATCGCACTTCCTGCGTTATCCCGCGCCTATAAAATTCAAAAACGCGCATCAAGCGTCGGTTTTGACTGGCCAGATGTTAATGGGGCTATTGATAAAGTATTTGAAGAAATAGACGAAGTTCAGCATGAAATCAAACAAGGTAAGGTAGATAAAGACAAACTTGCAGATGAATTGGGTGATCTCTATTTTGCCCTTACAAACGTTACAAGGCATTTAGGATTTAAGCCAGAAGATGTCGTGCGTTTAGCAAACAATAAGTTTGACCGTCGTTTTCGCGACGTAGAACGACAAGTGACCGCTGCGAACAAAAACATGACCAATATGACCCTTGAAGAGTTAGATGCACTGTGGGAACTGGCCAAGGCCAACACCGCTAAATAGGAATACCGTATTAGCTAAATATATTGTGCTCGGTTTGCTCAAAGCGCTTTAAAATCGTCAACCAAACCAATGGCATAAGTAGAATTGCAGCAAAAATCCCCTGTGATACCGCGTCCCCATTTAAAACGGACTCATTAAAAAATCGAATTAGTCCTTCTAATTCCCAAGGCGGGTAATTGACGTTACCATGCAACACCATAGAAAACGCAATAATGATACTTATACTCAGCCATTTTTTACTTTTTTCGTAACTATTTACCAAAAATGCTGGAACAAATGCTGCGACTGCGACGCCAATAACATTTTGGGCAATATGATAAAACGCCCCGTCATCTTGCCACTGTTGCCACCATGCTTGATTGCCCGTTGCGATCCCGATTGTCGATATTGCCAATGCGTAATAGCAAATTGCTAAACACAAACTTAACAATATAAATCTAAGATAAGTCATATAAATCATCCTTGGGGATAAATGCTTTGCTCATTTACCATCAGTCGTTGTTTAATTTGGTCAGTTTGAATGCGATTCAGTCACCAAACAATAGTTATAATAATGCTGAATTAGGTCTATACAATTCATTACAACACACAAACGGGCCAGATAAAATGGTGTTATTGTCATTACTGGAAATTAGCTTAAAGCATTGGTAGTTATCAGAAAATTAAAAACACTGTGTTTTTTGTTTAATTAAAAATTGCGCAATTAGCGATCTTCAACTTAGATTATTTTAAAGTTGACAATAAATTACCGCCCGTCGGTGACAATCGTGTTCGTTTCGCTCATCTTGGTTTGTTTTTTTAGGAGAAAAAATGAAGCATCTATTTTTGGTTGCAGCGCTACTTTTATCTCTGCCCTCAATGGCAGAAATATCAGTGATTGTTCATCCCTCAAATCAAGCTAAAATAGAGTCGACTGACATCGCGCGAATGTTCCTAGGGAAAATGAAATCATTCCCCAACGGAGGGATTGTATTGCCGATTAACTTAGCAGAAGGCACTGCACCAAGAAAAGCTTTTGACAAAACCGTATTGAAAAAATCTTCTAGCCAAATAAAAGCCTATTGGTCAAAATTGGTTTTTACAGGGAAAGGTTCGCCGCCAAGAGAAGTCAGCAATGATGCGGAGATGTTAGAATTAATCAAAGCCAACCCAAGTTTAATTGGCTATGTCTCGTCGGGATCAATTACTTCTGATGTAAAAGTTATCGCGACGTTTTAAGACGTTTGCTGTTGCGACCATACTCTAATTTAAACAATGTTTAGATAAAAAGACCACATAATACCAATATCAATAGATCAATCGACAGGTTGAATTTCAGGGGCGGTAATCTAGACTCAAGCATGTTATCTAATGTCGCAAACACGACCTAGAACTTTGAGCGCATTCAACGTTCAAGATCGGTTCGAAACCAATTATTTAGTTAGCCTTTTGCCTTTGCGCCCAATCCCACGCTTGGGTTTTATACAATGGAACCGTCGACAATGCATGGTGATGACTGCCATTCGTTTCCTTTGTTGAATAGGATAAGTACATCAACGTATTGCTTTTTTTGTCGTATATTCTGCGTACTTTCAGGCTTTTCAGAAGAATACTTTTAGACTCGCGAAAAATCACTTCACCATTTTTTGACAGATCAATTTGAGTCAAATGTTGTTCCAAAATTGGTCCTGTTTGGCGGCAAGCAATCGACATATCAGAAGGATCTGAAAAGTCCAAATCCGCTTCAACATGACTGATATGACAGGTAACACCAGGGATCTTAGGGTCTTGCTCCGCTTTAATCACAACATCTTTAGTGGTAAATAGCCCTAAACTGACTTTTCCCGCATCTTCGGTACACGCCGTCACCCCTAATAATAATGCCAATACAACTAGTTGTTTCATTTTTAATTCCGTTATTTCATAACATTTGAATGTTTAAGAGTGTAATCCATTTATACAAATTTGTTGTAACTCAAATTTGGAAAATACAAATCGGATGTTCTATAACGTCGCAAGGTTAACAAAAGCCAAAATTAATAAAAAATCTAGCGCGTTCATTAAGTTTATTCCTTTGTCCCTATTTGCTTTATAAACGTATGCTATCTACTTAATAAAAAGATCCCATTTATTTATTAAGGAATTACTCCTATAGTTTTAATGCTATATATGAAATAGTTGTCACAATAATTTGGAATTTTTTAAGTTTATATGAAATTTTTAATCTTTATTTTTTCATTAATTGTCTATAGCAATGCTTCTGCAACTGAGAACTTAATTACGTTATATTCATCATCTGCAGAAGAAGCTATCACAACCGAAGAAATGACCTTAGACTTATTAATAAATGAGTTGCCTGAGTATAAGTTTAAAAAGTTAAATGCAAGCCTACATCGTAGCCTTAAGTTCATTGAGCAAAAAAATGAAAATTCCTGCATTCGAAATTTAAGAAAAAACCATCGACGAGAGTCCTTGTTACTTTTTTCCCATCCTCAAACCATCTTCCTTGGATTAAAAGCTTATCTAAGCCCGAGGGCTTCATCATTATTCACAGGAAGCATTAATGAACCCACCGATATTTATGAGTTTATTACCCAAAATAATTTCATTCTCGGAGTTGATAAAGAACGTTCATATAATTCAAAAATCAATGCTCAAATATTTAGAATCCCTAAACAAAATAGATATGTAAAGGGGGGACGTGAAAGTGAAGAACGCATGGCTCAAATGTTGTTTTCCAATAGAATTGACGTCTGGCTCGAATATCAAACTGTCATGGAAGTCTACAAAGAACAGTATTTAGGGGATAATCAGATCCTAAGTTTCTCTGTTATTGGTGCTGATGACTTTGTTACAGGCCATATCGCATGTAAAAAGACCGAAGAAAATAAGATTTTTATTAACGCAGTAAATGCCTCTTTAGTGCAACTATACAAAAATAAAAAGTACTACGACGCCCACATTATGTTCGTTAATAAAAATTTAAAACAGGTATTCAAACAACATTTTGATGATTTTGTCGCAAAGTATTAAAACGACATAAGCAAATGAACATGCTGTAACCCTCCCATATTTAGATCAAATATTAAGAGAGTTTTCCCGACCTAGCCGTTCACATTCTTTTGGCGGCAGGAAAACCTAAAAAAGTAGCGATAATTGCGCATATCAGAAAGATGATAGTTATCTTAAATTCGATGCTCAGAGACGGTGTATTATGGGAAGCGCCAAAAGTTAATAATTAACTATTGGCGCCATAGTCTCTTGTTATGCTGAACTTGCCACTAATCTTTGATATTCACTTTCACAAATATTCCAAATTTTTAAATAGTTTTCAAGTGACGGAAAGCGACCACTATGAGTAAGTGTTTTGAATGTATTACCATTTTGTTCACGAACTATATGCTTTTCTAAAATGGAATCATGGTAGTTATTCCACTGCCCTTCATTTTTAGGTGTTGGGTAACGACCACTCCAAATAATTATTTCTGAAAATAGCTCAAGAGTAATAGTTTGATCTTTAGTTAATTTAATACCAGCATTCTCGCATAAACCATTAAGTTTATGGTTTGTTTCAAATGTTTTAGATTGAGCTAGAATTATTGTTTTTAATAAAAGTTCAATAGATAAGCCTGCATTATAGAAATATGCTTCTGATAGAGACTCAGAAAGTAGCTTTGCTGCTGTATTAAAAGAGCACGCCCGATTAAACCAGTTTTCAATATCAGAGCTAGTTTTTAAAAAAGTAAAACCAGTAATTTCTCTAACTATTTTCTTACTCAAAGCCAAAAGGATACTCCATATCGTGGTTCAGTATAACGCCCGCATAAGCTGCGGAGCATGTTGGACGCTTTTTTGCGTCATTTTCTTTTAAGCAAAAAATCGGACAACATGTGACGTCAGGTTTAATGCGCTTGTTATATTTACAACTCGATCATGTCTGCGATTTGATAACCAAGATTCGTAATTCTAAATACTTCACCTTTATGACCACGATCTTCAATTAAATCTTCATTCTCTAACTCTTGGATAGCTGATTTCCAGCGAGCAACCTCTCTAGGTTCTTGTGAGGATATTAAATTTTTACCATTTGTTTGAACGTCATCACCCCCTAAGTAACTTAGAGACATAATTGTTCCGCCACTATCGAGACTAGCTTCTTTAAGTAATATACGAGCTTCGTTTGATAACTTTGGAATTGAAGTATTTGATTCTACTATTTCGTTTTGAGTTAAAAATGATTCACTTACGTCAAATTGAAATAAAGCGTGTTCATTAACTTTTAGCTGAAGGTGTCGGTAGAATTTTTCTTTGAAATCAGAGTGGCTATCATAACCTTCATATAAACCACGAGATTGACAAGATTTTTTGAACTTACTTAGTTCAGAATATTGGTCAGGATCAACGGTATCCATTACGACGGGCTGACTAGAAAAATAAAGCATTGCGGGCTTATCAGCCGCTATATGTTTTTCTATTTCTTCAACAGTTCCACTAGCGTACTCAGTAGTGGCTGTTCCAATACGAGTCCAGAAAACACCGACGAGAAAATCACATTTGTCTAAAATTTGATTGTTTATAATTTCTTGAGGAGACGCGCCCATTTCTGGAGATGAGTGAGACTCCCATCCAACAGGTAACAAAACAATATTTCGTGATTTCGAATGAACAGCGTTCCATTCATAAATCACATCGCGAATAATCGTTCTTTCAGATGCTACATCTCCTGGTGAAGCAATCATCACATTGAATACTTTAGCTTCGTAACTCATAACCTGAACTCTCCTTGTAAATATAACGCCTCATTCAGAGGCTTAAGATTGTTGGCTATAATGTTTGAGGTACGAAAAACAGCCAACTGTTTTAAGTGATCTTCACCCGATAAAGTGGACACCGTCCACGTTTTAATTTACTGCCAATTCAAACTCGGCAGGTGATTTATATCCTAAACTCGAATGCAATCTCTGTCTATTGTAAAAGTAATTTAGGTAACCCTTTAATTTTGAATGTAATTTATTGCTGCTATCAAACGTATTCCCTCGAATTAAGTCTGCTTTTAATGAATGAAAGAAGGACTCGACTTCAGCATTGTCGGTACAGCATCCAGGCCTATTCATACTGGCTTTGATGTTATGATTTACTAAATACTTTTGTACGACGTGGGCGCGGTATTCTGCGCCTCGGTCAGTGTGAAATAACACACTGTCTGTTGGCTGTCGTTTCTTTATTGCTAGTCTGAGCGCCTTTAGCGTAAGCTCAGTTGTCTTGTTTTTACCAAACGCCCAACCTATTATTCGACGTGAATACAAGTCGATGACCACAGCAAGATAGTGCCAACGAGCACCGACTTTTAAGTAAGTCACATCACCTGACCACTGTTGATTAATTGCCGTTGGCTTTTCAATATCTTTACGTTTATTTTCTATTTCTTTGTAGAAGAATTTAACTTTCGCAGGTTTGCTGTAAGTCTTTAACGCTCTTGCTCTTAACCCGTTTTCACGCATTAAGCGCGCAACACGTTTTTCACTGGTTTTAACACCTTGTTTTTTAAGCGCCTGAAATACTCTGGGACTACCATAGGTTTCATGGCTCGCATTAAAAGTATGTTCAATCTTCAACAATAAATCCGCATCCGAAATATCTCGAGCTGATACAGGTCGATTTATCCAAGCATAATAACCACTGCGTGAGACGTTAAGCCATGAGCATAGGTATTTGACGCCTAAGGTTTGTCCGAACTTTTGGATGAATCCAAATCGTTCTGATGTACTTCCGCCAGATACCGTTGCCACTTTTTTAGCAGGTCGTTCTCCTGCCTAAGACGCTCGTTTTCTTTCTTGAGCTTTTGGATATTATCCAATTCTTTTTTTGTTGGGAGTTTACTCATTATTTCGTCGTTGCCTTGATAGCGCGGCGTCTTTTTAAACTTACCTTCTCGATATTCTTTTCGCCAACGACTAAGCATTAACGGATGAATATCTAGCGCCTCTGCAACGTCCTTTGACATCACATCGTCTCGTAAGCTTAGTTCGACTGCTTTGATTTTGAAATTAACGGGGTAAAACCATGTCTTTCTAGGTTGGGTATATTTAGGCATTTTAGCCTCCTCAAAGTGATGAGGAGGTGTCCACTAAAACGGGTGAAGAGCAAAGTCCTTTGTAATGACTTGTTAGCTGTACTTCTTAAGTAGTCCAAAGTCATCATGAAACTGCACAATTAAAAAGTTTAACTCTGCATTTTTATTATCAGGAACATTAAACTCTATACTATTAATTTTTTCACAATCTTCATTTGAAAATTTAAGACTTAAATTATAATTGCCATTAGCCCAATACGAACTATCTGAAGTGAAATTATGGTATTCCCATAAACCACTTTGATCTTTTAAGTTAAGTGAACTCCAAATAAGTCTAACTAAACTAGTTGTCTCATGAAAGTTTATCCAACCATCTTTTGGAAACATTGAGAGTTTCAAATATTCACCTGTACTGCTAACAGCTTAATAAGAGGAAACTTTCCTCTTTTTAACAATACTTATATTTGTACCAAATTACTCAAACCTTTGCTACAAACTAATTTTACAAGCTAGGGGATGACGTTTTTCTTCTGAAATTATGAGCTAATTAAAGGCGAATTATGTGATTCCTCTGCACTGGGTTGGAGATCCCAAATATCGCTGTGGCTGACTCATTTTACAAGCTTAGGGATGACGTTTTTCTTCTGAAATTATGAGTCAATTTAGGGCGAATTATGTGATTCCTCTGCACTCGGTTGGAGGTTCTTAATATCGCTTAGACTCTTTTAGAATGACGTTTTTTGTTCTGGTTATTATGAGCCAAATGTAAGTGAATTATGTACTTCCTCTGCACTCGGTTGGAGATCCCAAATATCGCTAAGGCTCTTTTAGGATGACGTTTTTCCTGTTTAATTGGGATGACGGTTTTTCTTTAAAACAACGTGTTATTACACATAAAGTTCAGGCGACTTTTTCCTTCGTCTAAATCCCCCTTAGTTGAGATTTATATCTCGAAGTGAACGGCATGGACGCCGTTGCAAGGGATGGTTGTATATGGACATACTTTCATCCCGTCTTCGACGATAATATAAATCTTAAATAAGGATTAGGGATTTAGCCGAAAGCGGCCTTTTTGCCTACTTTTTTGGCTGTTGAAAAAAGTATGGTCGACGCAGTCGAAATAGCCGCCTGCAAGGCAAAGAAAGGCGAAGCCTGCAAGGCGAATTATGACATTCCTCTGCACTTGGTTGGAGGTTCTGAATATCGCTTAGGCTCGACTCATATTACAAGCTAGGGAATGACGTTTTTTGTTCTGAAATTATGAGTTAATTTAGGGCGAATTATGTGATACCTCTGCACTCGGTTGGAGGTCCCAAATATCGCTAATGCTCTTTTGGAATGACGTTTTTTGTTCTGGAATCAAGAGCCAATTTAGGGCGGAATATGTGATTCCTCTGCACTCGGTTGGAGGTTCTTAATATCGCTTAGACTCTTTTAGAATGACGTTTTTTTCTGTTTGGTTTGGCATGACGTTTTTTCATTAAAACAAAGCGTTATTGCACATAAAGTTCAGGCTGCATTTCACTTCGTCTAAATCCCCCTTAGTTGAGATTTATATCTCGAAGTGAACGGCAGGGACGCCGTTGCAAGGGATGGTTGTATATGGACATACTTTCATCCCGTCTTCGACGATAATATAAATCTTAAATAAGGATTAGGGATTTAGCCGAAAGCGGCCTTTTTGCCTACTTTTTTGGCTGTTGAAAAAAGTATGGTCGACGCAGTCGAAATAGCTGCCCGCAGGGCAAAGAAACTTCAAGCCGGCGCCATTATGGTCGACGCAGTCGAAATAGCCGCCTGCAAGGCAAAGAAAGGCGCAGCCTGCAAGGCGAATTATGTGATACCTCTGCACTCGGTTGGAGATCCCAAATATCGCTAAGGCTCTTTTAGGATGACGTTTTTCCTGTTTAATTGGGATGACGGTTTTTCTTTAAAACAACGTGTTATTACACATAAAGTTCAGGCGACTTTTTCTTCGTCTAAATCCCCCTTAGTTGAGATTTATATCTCGAAGTGAACGGCATGGACGCCGTTGCAAGGAATGTGTATAGGGATGTACGTAGATTCCGTCTTCGACGATAATATAAATCTTAAATAAGGATTAGGGATTTGGTCGAAAGCGGCTCTTTTGGTTACTTTTCTAGCTGTTGAGAAAAGTGACTCGCCTTTAGGCGAAAAGCCGCCTGCAAGGCAAAGAAAAACACTATTTCTAGTGTTCTTCAGGGTCATTGTCCTTTACTTCAATTTGCACTTTTTCCACTAACTTCACTCGTCCCGAGTCCACTAATGCTTGGCGCAGTACGTACTCAATTTGAGCATTCACACTGCGTATTTCGTCGTCGGCCCAACGTTGCATCGCTGCAAGAACGTCGGGGTTTATTCTAAGTGGGTAGCTCTTTTTTTTAGTCATCTGCAATCCTTAATATAAGGAACCCGCATTCACTATTGGCTGTGCATTTTGGTCGCCACACAATACCACTAACAAATTGCTCACCATGGCGGCTTTACGTTCTTCGTCTAGCTCAACAATATTTTTTGCCGAAAGTTGTTCAAGTGCTAAATCAACCATACCGACCGCACCTTGTACAATTTTTTCACGGGCAGCAATTATTGCTGTCGCTTGTTGACGTTGTAACATCGCATGGGCGATTTCAGGGGCATAAGCCAAATGACTGATTCGAGCTTCATGCACTACCATACCGGCATTTTCAAGGCGGTTTTGCACTTCTATTGTTAATGCATCTGAAATCACTTGTGGGTCACCACGGAGTGAAATTGAACCTTCTTCGTAGATGTCATATGGGTAGCTAGTCGCTAAATTCCTAAGGGCGGCTTCAGATTGAATGCTAACGTAACTTTCGTAGTCATCGACTTCAAACACCGCTTGAGCAGTATCATTCACAGACCATACGATTACCGTTGCAATTTCAATTGGGTTACCTTGGTTGTCATTAACTTTTAACTGGCCGCTCTCAAAGTTTCTGATCCTAAGAGAAATATTGCGACGCATAAATAAAGGTATTGTCCAACGTAATCCCGTTTCTTTAACTGTGCCTACGTAGGAGCCAAATAAGGTTAGTACGCGGGCTTGTTTTGGCTGAACCATAAAAAAGCCTGGGTACATCAAACCGACTAAAATTGTCAGTAATAATGAAATACCGCTAAATTGGTTGGAGTGAATGCCGCCTGACACAACATTTGACCCAAGTACGAAACTCAGTACTGGCAACACAACAATCATGACGTAACCAGATATTGAAAAACCGTTTTTCTCATTCATAACTTTTCCCTCTTTCTCAGCTGTGCATTTACAGCAATTTTTTCTGTTGATACTCATTCCAATTTTGATAAATCATTTTGCTCGGCAAGGTTACAACCTAAAAACAGAACTTATGACATCAAAGTGATATCACTTTAGATCCATTTTTGAATATTGGCAAGGATCATTTCCGGTAAAATGCTAAATAAAAAGCAAAAAAAAGCCCGGAGCGTTATTCTCCGGGCTTTCCCAACTCAAACTATTACTAGATTAGATAGCTTCAATCTCTGCATACTGAGCTTTTAAACGAGCCACAAGTTGCTCTGCTTCCGCTTGTTTTGCTTTTTCTTTAGCAATAACGGCTTCAGGGGCGTTGCTCACAAATTTTTCATTTGATAACTTACCAACCACTCGCGACAACTCTTGATTAGCTTTATCGAGTGCTTTACTCAAACGTGCCAACTCAGCGTCTTTGTCGATTAATCCAGCCATTGGAATTAACACTTCCATATCACCAACTAAACCCGTCGCCGAAGCAGGTCCTTTTTCGTCTTTTGCTAAAACGTCGATAACATCCAGTTTCGCAAGAGATTTTAAGAATGACTTATTCGCGTCAAGTTTCGTTTGGTCATCGGCCGACATGTTACGAAGTAATACGTTAAGTGGTTTGTTAGGAGATAAATCCATTTCGCCACGAATGTTACGAATAACTAAGATGAACTGCTTCAACCATTCCACGTCGGTTTGCGCTTGTTGATCAATTTCACTATCAATAACCAACGGATATGGTTGTAACATGATGGTTGAGTTTTCAGGGGCCGCATTTGCCGCAAGTGGGTTCACTCGCTGCCAAATAGTTTCAGTGATATATGGCATAATTGGGTGCATTAGACGTAATAACGTCTCTAAAACATCAACTAGTGTTTTTCTGGTAGCACGCTGCTGAGCTTCATTACCTTTAAAGATAATTGGCTTTGTCAGCTCCAAGTACCAGTCACAGAATTGGTTCCATGTGAATTCGTACAACGTATTTGCCGCAAGGTCAAAACGGTAATTATCAAGCTGCTCACGAGTTGTTTTAACTGTGACTTGCAGTTGGCTGCGGATCCAGCGGTCAGCTAATGAATAATCAAGCTCGCCACCTTTAGCACCACAATCGTGTTCTTCGGTATTCATCAATACGTAGCGACTGGCATTCCACAATTTGTTGCAGAAGTTACGGTAACCTTCAAGACGTTTCATGTCCCAATTAATGTCACGTCCCGTTGACGCTAATGCCGCGAGAGTGAAGCGCAGTGCATCTGTGCCAGATACTTCCATCCCCTCTGGGAATTGCTTCTTAGTACTTTTAGCAATTTTTTCAGCCATCTTAGGCTGCATCATGTTACCGGTACGTTTTTCTAGCAGCTCGTCCAACTCAATGCCGTCGATGATATCAAGTGGGTCAATTACGTTACCCTTTGATTTCGACATCTTGTCGCCGTTTTCGTCGCGGATAAGACCGGTAACGTAAACGGTTTTAAATGGTACTTGAGGTTTGCCGTTTTCATCTTTGATGAAGTGAGTCGTCATCATGATCATTCTGGCAACCCAGAAGAAAATAATGTCAAAACCGGTAACCAATACGTCCGTTGGGTGGAAAGTTTTTAAGTCTTCTGTTTCTTCAGGCCAACCTAGTGTCGAGAACGTCCAAAGTGCTGAGGAGAACCATGTATCTAAAACGTCGTTGTCTTGTGTTAGTTTTACATCGTCGGCAATGTTGTTTGTTGCGCGAACTTCTGCTTCGTTGTTGCCAACATACACTTTCCCAGACTCGTCATACCAAGCTGGAATACGGTGTCCCCACCACAATTGACGTGAAATACACCAATCTTGAATGTCGCGCATCCAGGCAAAATACATATTTTCGTATTGCTTTGGCACAAACTCTATGTCGCCGTTTTCAACGGCTTCAGTGGCAGACTTCGCCATAGATTCAACACGGACATACCATTGGTCAGTCAACATAGGTTCGATAACAACACCACCACGGTCGCCATAAGGTACTGTTAGATCGTGATCTTTAATTTCTTGTAATAGACCTAACTCGTCCATTGCTGCAACAACGGCTTTACGCGCTGCAAAGCGTTCCAGCCCCTGAAATGCGTCTGGTAATTCAGTGCTGTATTCGGTAGATAGCTCGCCTTTGGTGTCAAAAACTTCTGCTTCTTGACGAATGTGGCCAACAAAATCTAATACGTTAATCATAGGCAATGCGTGACGTTTACCAACTTCATAGTCGTTAAAGTCATGGGCTGGAGTGATTTTCACACAACCCGTGCCTTTTTCCATATCAGCATGATCGTCGCCAACAATGCGTATACGACGATTAACAATCGGTAAGATAACGTCTTTACCAATTAAATCTTTATAACGTTCGTCCGCAGGGTTAACCGCAACTGCAGTGTCACCTAACAACGTTTCTGGACGAGTTGTCGCAACAACAAGATAATCTTTACCTTCCGCCGTTTTTACGCCATCCGCCAGTGGATAGCGGAAGTGCCACATAAAGCCCTTTTTATCTTTGTTTTCAACTTCAAGATCTGAAATGGCGGTTTGTAATTTTGGGTCCCAGTTTACAAGACGTTTACCGCGATAAATGAGGTCGTCGTTGTAAAGATCGATAAAGACTTTTTCTACGGCTTTAGATAAACCAGGGTCCATCGTGAAACGTTCACGTTCCCAGTCAACAGAGTTGCCTAAGCGACGCATTTGTTGGGTGATAGTACCGCCTGACTCTGCTTTCCAGTCCCAGACTTTTTCGATGAATTTTTCACGGCCTAATTCAGCACGTGACGTTTCGCCTTCTGCTGCAAGCTTACGCTCAACAACCATTTGCGTGGCGATACCGGCGTGGTCGGTACCCACTTGCCATAATGTATTAAACCCATCCATGCGCTTATAACGGGTAAGTGTATCCATGATAGTGTGTTGGAACGCGTGTCCCATGTGCAAGCTACCCGTTACATTTGGTGGTGGGATCACTATGCTATAACTTTCGCCTTCGTTTGAAGGTTTAAAGTGTCCCTGCTCTTCCCATTTTTGATAAAGAGTTTGTTCGATACTACTTGGATTGTAGGTTTTATCCATGATGATAATAGCCTTGAAAAAATGTCATTTCTTAAACGATGGATTCTGGAATTGGATTCGTGCTTAATTGGAATCCAGCCTGTTTGAGCTGCTTATAGCGCTCGCGAGCTGCCGCTTTACCTGCTTCATCAGCCGGTACAAAGTCGTGCCACTCTGATAATCCTTTAATTTTTTTATAGAAGTCTGGTATTTGCTCACAGGTATTGATGAAACAATTGCGCCGTAAATTACTGGCCTCCCAATTGATCTCAAGAGGTGTACCGTAATGCGGGCCTTCACCTGGCAAATTGTGTGGAATAAAGCGGCTTGCATCAAACTGCCACAGCCACTCATCCATCACATGGGCTTTGTCTTGATCATCAACGCCCATTTGGATCTTTTTATTCTGACGAAATAAATCCGCCGCTAACACACAGGCAAAATGCAACATCGGCGTAACCGATTCTGCATTTGGCGATTGTGGCACTTTGTGCTGGTCGTTTAACAACCAAAAAACGGCGTTCATTTAAATCCTTTATTGCTCGACGCTAATGCCAGCACGATTCATTAAAAATTGGGTTAACATAGGTACAGGTCGTCCGGTTGCGCCTTTGTTTGCGCCGCCACTTACCCAAGATGTCCCTGCAATGTCTAAGTGAGCCCAATTGTATTTTTTGGTAAATCGAGACAAGAAACACGCCGCAGTAATTGTGCCGGCATCACGTCCACCTAGATTTGAAAAGTCTGCAAACGGACTTTCAAGTTGATCTTGGTATTCGTCCCACAACGGTAAACGCCATGCTCTGTCGCCACTTTGCTCTGATGCATTCAACAGCTCGTGCGCCAATGGATTGTGATTACTCAATAACCCTGATGCATGTTTACCTAAGGCAACAACACAAGCGCCGGTAAGCGTTGCAACGTCAATAACCAATTCAGGGTCGAAGCGTTCAACGTAAGTTAACGCGTCACATAATACCAAACGGCCTTCGGCGTCGGTATTTAACACTTCAACGGTTTTACCCGACATAGTCGTTAACACGTCACCTGGACGATAGGCCTTTCCGCCCGGCATGTTTTCACAACCGGCCAAAATACCAATAACGTTAAGTGGTAACTTAAGTTCGACCAGTGAACGCATGGCGCCAAGAACACCTGCAGCGCCGCCCATATCGTATTTCATTTCATCCATGCCTGCGCCTGGTTTCAACGATATACCGCCTGAGTCAAAGGTTAACCCTTTACCAACAAGTACGATAGGTGCTTCATCTGACTTGCCACCTTGATAGTTTATTACGGTCATTATTGACTCGTTTTCACTACCACGGCCAACGGCAAGGTATGAATTCATACCCAGTTCCGCCATTTGTGCTTCGCCAATCGCTTCAACCGATACGTTATCGAATTGATCAAGAGCTTGCCCTTGCTCAGCTAAATACAGTGGGTTACAAATATTTGGCGGCATGTTTGCTACGTCACGACATAATTTAACACCGTTTGAAATCGCTAAACTGTGCTCAATCGCGCTTTCACCCAATGGTAATTCACGACGAGTTGGTACGTTAAATACAAGTTTACGTAAAGGACGACGCGCTTCATCTTTTTTGCTTTTTAATGCATCAAAGCTATACAAAGAAGCCAGTGTTGCTTCAACCGCCTGACGGACTTTCCAATAAGTGTCGCGCCCTTTTACATGCATTTCAGTTAAGAAACACACCGATTCCATCGAACCCGTTTCGTTTAGGGTATCTATGGTCTTTTTAATAATTTGACGATATTGGCGTTCGTTTAATTCTCGCTCTTTGCCGCAACCTACCAACAAAACTCGTTCGCTCAATACGTTAGGCACATGGTGCAATAATAAAACCTGACCAGGCTTACCCTCTAGATCACCACGACGTAAAAGATTACTGATGTACCCTTCACTGATCTGATCTAATTGTTCAGCTATTGGCGATAGACGACGCGGTTCATACACACCAACAACAATACAAGCACTACGTTGTTTTTCTGGGCTGCCGCTTTTTACGCTAAATTCCATGATTTCTCCAAATATAGAGCGAAGGTACTAATGATTTCGGGATCTGATTAGTGTGTCAAAATAACCATTATTTTATGGTATCGTTTCACGTTTAAATCAAAACCGAATTTTAAATTCAAATTAATTATCGGTGTTTCATGGATTTAACATTATAATCCATTGCACAGGTGCTTTATTTAACGTTAACTAAGCTGTTCCCGATAACTTCTGCACTGATTTTTAGTCGATGCGTTTTGAACAATTCTTATAAAAATAAGAAGTTTACTTAAAAATCGGCATATTTCCAGTAAAAGTACAAGTTTTAAAAGGTTTATTTGTGATTATTCTGCGTTATTTAACCGCTGAAGTTTTTAAGTCGCAGTTTGCGGTTTTTCTAGTGTTCATGAGTATTTTCATGAGCCAAACATTTGTTCGAGTTTTGGCTGATGCGTCAGAGGGTAAAATACCCGGTTATCTCGTGCTTTCGATTATCGGCCTAAGATTCCCGCAACTTGCCGCAATTATACTGCCACTGAGCATGTTTTTAGGCGTTATGCTCGCCTATGGACGACTTTATGCCGATCAGGAAATGAGTGTTTTAAAGGCCACTGGTGTATCAGAGTGGTACGTGACCCGTGTCACGCTTGTACTTGCAACTATGGTTGCTATTTTTGGTGGCGTGATCACTATGTACTTAGCGCCACTCGCCACCGAATATGAATACCAAGTGCGCGAAAACGCTGCCGCCGAAGGGGTATTATCGACCCTTACCGCTGGACGATTTCAGCAAGCAGGTAACGTAAATTCAGTTGTCTTTGTGCATGAAATCGAGCGCGACACATCCATGATGAAAAAGGTATTTGTTGCTCAAGGCAATGATAACGGCGTTCAGAGTGTGGTTTATGCCCTTAATGGCCAGTTAAAAGAGCAGGAAAACGGTGAACAAGACTTGGTGCTATCCGGCGGCCAACGTTATTTCTTAAGCGAAGATGAAGCTCCACAGCGATTAACCTTTTCAGAATATCAAATATTGATGGAAGACCAAGCCATCGAACGAAGACGACGGAATTACACAGCTTTGCCTACGTTAGAGTTAATGAAATCAAATGAATTGGAAGCGGTTGCCGAATTCCAATGGCGGTTAGCGATCCCCCTTACCATTCCTATTCTCGCTATGATTGCCGTACCTCTTAGTTCAGTGAACCCTCGCCAGGGCCGGTTTGGTAAGATCATGCCTGGATTAGGTTTGTTTTTTGCCTATTACATCTTACTTGTTTTGGCTAAATCTGCGCTTGAAGATGGCAAAATACCTCCGCAAATAGGACTTTGGTGGATCCATTTATTTGGATTATTCACCGCTATTTTATTGCTACTCAGAGATCGAAGTTTTGGCGGTAAAGTTCGCAAGTCTTGGTTGTCCTTATCAAGTAAAGGTGGAGCGTAACATGTTACAAATGTCGTTAATTGAGCGTTACGTAGGCCGAACGGTAGTTACTTCGATATTAGTTACCTTAGGTGTTCTCGTTGGCATTAGTTCTCTTTTTCGCTTTATCGAACAGTTAAAATATATTGGACGCGCTGACTTTACGGCAATAACTGCGGGATTATATTCGCTTTATTTAGTGCCTCAAGATATTGAAATATTTTTCCCTATGGCGGCTATGATTGGCGGTTTAGTGGGGTTAGGTGCCCTAGCACAAAACTCTGAACTGGTAGTAATGCAAGCCGTTGGTATGTCTAAAACCAATGTCATCAGTGCGGTTCTAAAAGCAAGTACGGTTCTCATCATTATTATGATGTTCTTCTCAGAATGGGGAGTACCAACCTCAGTAAGAGCCGCTACAGAGTTAAAATCTCAGGCAATAAGCAGTGGTAAAGTCTACAGTGCCGAACAAGGTATCTGGGCCAAAGATACCGATGCCTTTGTTAATATCAAAGAAGTGACAGAAGAAGGTACTCTAATTAAAGTCGAAGTCTTTGACTTTGATCACAACCTTAAACTTAAACGTCAACTCAGCGCTGAATCGGGTGCTTTTGATAACGGTCACTGGGTACTAAATAACGTCGTTATCCGCTCTTGGTTTAACCGACAAATAACAACAGAAACACATGACGTAATGCCCTGGCCGACGGATCTAGCCCCTGATAAATTGGGTATAGTTTCAATTAGACCTGAACGCATGGCCTTTAGTGAATTGCTAGACTACTTAGATTATTTAGAGCGAAATGAGCAAAATGCCAATCGTTATGAGTTGGCCTTTTGGCGTAAAGTTTTTCAACCAATAAACGTAGCGGTAATGCTGTTGTTAGCTCTTTCGTTTATCTTTGGGCCGCTGAGAAGCGTGACTATGGGGGCTCGTATAATTATGGGTATATTAACGGGATTTGCGTTTTTCTTGTTTGACCGAGTATTTGGTTCAATGTCGTTGGTTTATCAAATACCGCCGGTAATAGGCGCGTTTTCGCCAACCTTAGTATTTAGTTTAGTTGCCCTTCGGCTGCTAACCAAAAAGCAAAAGTAACAAATATATAAAGAGATAAACGCGCAGATGAAGTAGAGGCTCGACACCGAGCCTTTTATTTAGTGCGTTTGGTTTGGGTCTTCAACTCCGCGTAAATAAACACGTTTATTGGCTTCTTTAGTCAACAAGACCACTTCCGTATTTGAAATTTTGTCTTGTAGTGACAATTTATTTTTGGGCGTAAACAGTACCAATATATTACCCAATCCACCTAATGCGAAAAGTGCTCTAATAGCTGTTCTTTTTAACGTTAATGGTTTGCCATTAGTGCTTTGAATTTTTAATCTCCAAGCCCGCATCCCCAAAGTTTGGCCCCCGTCGTACCAAAACCAGGTATAAAAGAACCAAGTAACCAAAACCAGTTCTGCTTGGAACCACCACTGATTATTCAAAAATGCCGAATGGTCAACATAGCCATCTAGTTTAATTAATCCATTACCTTCAAGTAAACTGATGACGATAAAGTTCGCAACCGTTGTAAGCATTAACAATGCAATAACGGCAAGCAGATCATAGACAATAACTAACAGGCGTTTAACGAACCCTGCTCGTGGGAAACTATCAGACATGGGACAACCAAATTCAATTTTTAGAATCGCTAGTCTATCAAGTTAATTGCAAATGCCAACTTTCACCGCTCAATCGAACAATATATGGTCAAATAGACAGCAAAACTAAATAAACCACTTGCAAGCCGCTTTGTCATAGTTATAATTCGTCTCGCTTTATTGCTGTGCCGGTGTGATGGAATTGGTAGACATAGGGGATTCAAAATCCCCCGCAGAAATGCGTGGCGGTTCGAGTCCGCCCACCGGTACCATTTGCTTTTCTAGAATGGAAAAGTAAAAAATTAACAGCAGAAATGCGTGGCGCTAATGTAAGAGCAGTCCGCCTACCGGTACCATTTGCTTTTCTAGAATGGAAAAGTAAAAAATTAACAGCAGAAATGCGTGGCGCTAATATAAGAGCAGTCCGCCCACCGGTACCATTTGCTTTTCTAGTTTAGGGAAGTAAAAATTAACCGATAATCTCCCTGAGATATCGGTTTTTTTATGCCTGAAATTTAGGTGTAATAACACGTTGTTTTAAAGAAAAACCGTCATCCCAAATCAACAGAAATAACGTCATTCCCTAGCTTGTAATATGAGTCGAGCCACAGCGATATTCAAAACCTCCAACCAAGTGCAGAGGAAGTACATAATTCGCTTATAATTAGCTCATAATAATCAGAACAAAAAACGTCATCCCAAAAGAGCCTAAGCGATATTAGGGATCTCCAACCAAGTGCAGAGGAGGTTCATAATCCACCTTAAATTGGCTCTCAGTAATCAGAACAAAAACGTCATTCCCTAGCTTGTAATAAGAGTCGAGCCACAGCGATATTAGGGATCTCCAACCAAGTGCAGAGGAGGTTCATAATCCAACTTAAATTGGCTCTCAGTAATCAGAACAAAAAACGTCATCCCAAATCAACAGAAATAACGTCATTCCCTAGCTTGTAATATGAGTCGAGCCACAGCGATATTCAAAACCTCCAACCAAGTGCAGAGGAAGTTATAAATATCAGCAACTCTGACCCCACTGGTCGCTAGCCGTAGAAGCACTATCAAGGTCAAATATTGCATCCTGAACAGCCTGCCAAAGTTGGTATTCATCATCATTCATTATTTATTTCCTTTTACTGGTTAAATTCACAAATTTTTTTCCAATTGTTAAATCAGTAATTTCAAAGTTTCTTAAGCATATGAGTTAAATACCTTTCTTTTTAATAGGTACAAACTTCATGCTATAAAGAGTGTTTTCCGAATTAAAGTCTTTGCCTATGCCATATAAGAAATTCAGGGTAACCTTTAAATTACGCAATGAATTTACTGCTGTTAGCCTTGCTTTAAAGCTTTCTTTTCCTTTAAAGATTTCATTCTGCGGCTCTATGTTGACATTAACTTCGAAACCTAAACACTCAAACAAGTTGTATATTTGGGTATATGACAAATACCAGCTAAATCCAATATCACGCCACACTTTTGGTACCTCTCTAGGGGTAGTTAAGTACATACTTTCAAACAGCCCATTTTTTACCCAAAATGCTTGACCATGGATTAAATAAAACTTTTCGTTATCACCCAAAATTCCATTTACCATTAACTCCTCTTCTGTCGTTTCGCCAATATTAAAACCGAAGACTGGAAAAAAAGCTCCTCCCTCTTTACAAGAACTTTCTATAGAATTTGCAGGGCGTTCTTTTAATTCGGTTGCTGATACATTTGTTATGCAACTTAAAACGAAAACCGAAAGTACTAATAATGTTTTATTCATTTTTCTATCCTATTGTTGGTTATTTATATTGGCCGCCCACCGGTACCATTTGCTTTTCTAGAATGGAAAAGTAAAAATTAATAGCAGAAATGCGTGGCGCTAATATAAGAGCAGTCCGCCCACCGGTACCATTTGCTTTTCTAGTTTAGGGAAGTAAAAATTAACCGATAATCCCCTGAGATATCGGTTTTTTTATGCCTGAAATTTAGGTGTAATAACACGTTGTTTTAAAGAAAAACCGTCATCCCAAATCAACAGAAATAACGTCATTCCCTAGCTTGTAATAAGAGTCGAGCCACAGCGATATACAGAACCTCCAACCAAGTGCAGAGGAGGTTCATAATCCACCTTGCAGACTGCGCCTGTCTTTGCCTTGCAGGCGGCTATTCCGACTGCGTCGACCATACTGACGTGGTACTTGTGCCTTGCAGGCAGCTTTTCGCCTAAAGGCGAGTCACTTTTCTCAACAGCTAGAAAAGTAACCAAAAGAGCCGCTTTCGGCCAAATCCCTAATCCTTATTTGATATTTATATTATCGTCGAAGACGGAATGTAAATTCGTCCATGAACACATTCCTTGCAACGGCGTCCCTGCCGTTCACTTCGAGATATAAATCTCAACCAAGGGGGATTTCGACGAAGAAAAAGTCGCCTGAAATTTAGGTGTAATAACACGTTGTTTTAAAGAAAAACCGTCATCACAAATCAACAGAAATAACGTCATTCCCTAGCTTGTAATATGAGTCGAGCCACTGCGATATTCAGAACCTCCAACCAAGTGCAGAGGAAGTTATAAATATCAGCAACTCTGACCCCACTGGTCGCTCCCACTTCGTAACATGCTTTTAAAAATGTACAATTTTAGGGGTATTAGCTTTCAGGCTAATAAGTTTATTCTTGTTCTTATAAATGAGCTTGAAATCGCCACCATCAAGCGCATTTAACGTCGCTGACACGAGTTTATTTTTCTGCCATTTTAGGTCAACTACGATATTACCTCGAGCACGTAGCCCAGTGATTTCCCCTTCGGACCAAACGTCTGGTAAGGCGGGTAAAAACTCTATGCTACCGGTGTGAGATTGTAATAACATTTCGGCAACAGCATTAGTTGCGCCAAAGTTCCCATCGATCTGGAAAGGTGGATGCGTATCAAAGAGGTTTGGTAGAACCCTTTTTGAAAGCAGATTGCCAAACAAAGTGTGGGCACGATTACCATCAAGCAGACGAGCCCAGAAGTTTATCTTCCAAGCAAGAGACCAACCCGTACCACTGTCGCCGCGAAACTTTAATGAAACTTTGGCTGCTTCTGTTAATTCTGGGGTTCCTCGCGGTGTTATTTGTCGCCCAGGGTGCAAGCCATAAAGATGATTCACGTGGCGATGAGTGTCTTGCGGATCATCTAAGTCTTCTTTCCACTCTTGTAGTTGTCCGTGTTTACCAATTTTTAATGGCGAAAGTCTTGAACGCATATTGCGCCAAAGAGTGACTTTATCAGCATCAACTTCAAGGATTTCTGCAGCTTCAATACAGATACTTAAAATATCGTATGCAACTTGTTGGTCCATGGTACTACCCACTGTGATAGGACCATGCTCAGGTGAAAATGAAGGTGATGATACAAGCGTACCATCGTCATCTACTGTTAGGTATTGCTCCCAGAATAATACAGCCTCTTTGAGTATTGGGTAGGCAGTGTTTTGTAAATAAGTTGTATCTCGACCGAAGTTATAATGCTCCCATGTATGGCGCGAAAGCCACGCTGCCGCGTTAGGCGCATAACCCCAATTAAACTTCCAACCCGGAGCGGTAAATCCGAAAGTATTAATCATCGTATGCGCAACCCAACCCTCGGCATCATAATATTCTTTCGCAGTCACACGACCTGGTTCACGGAGACTATCGATAAACTCAATTAATGGGGTTACCGTCTCCGCCAAATTAGTCGTTTCTGCCATCCAGTAATTCATCTGCAGATTGATATTAGCGTGGTAGTCACTAGTCCATTGAGGGTTATTACTATTGTTCCACACTCCTTGTAGGTTAGCTGGAAGACTACCGGGCCGTGAAGAGGCTATCATCATGTAGCGGCCAAAATTAAACAGCAAAATTTCAAGGCCACGGTCATCACGTGATTCCTTATAGTTTTGAATGCGCTCATTAGTCGGCGTAGTGAAATTATCCTTACCAGTAATGTTTAGTTTAACGCGGTTATATAACGTTTGATGATCTGTTCGATGTGTCTCACGAATATTGTCGTAGCCCTTTTCAACTGCTTTAGTTATCGCTTTCTCGGTAATAGCAAGGTAATCAGTACCTTTGTATTCAGGGTAACTTTGTTTGTATTCAGTTGCGGCAACTTGATAAAGTACAACACTGTCCGCGCCTATTATGATGATGCGCCCATTGACCAGTTCGCGAGAGCCACCGTTGTTGACGGCAATTAAGCGCATTTGCCACTTCATTTTGTTGCCATGAACATTTCCTTCATAAGAAAATCCACCAGCAATCGTTTTCGTTTTTGTCAATTGTTGAGCGGATTTAAAATCGATATCCAAATTGATAGACGCATTTTGTGAAGCTTCAAAGCGATGTACCAATAAACGATCCGGGTACGAGGCAAAATGGGTGCGTGTAAAGATCACATTGTCATCTTTATAAGAGACTAATGCCTCTGCCTTTTTAAAATCAAGGGAACGACGATAGTCGGTAACCTGATCATGCCCTGTCTTAATGATGAGAGAACCAAAGTTTTGGTATGCGCCATACGCACGTTGGTTGCCTACTAATTTCTTAGACGCTAGCTTAGAGGCTTGTTGGTCTTTGCCAGCTTTGAATAAACTCTGGACTTCCTTAAGATATTTAGCTCGGCCTTGGTAATTACCTCCTTGATAGTCGGCCCACATGCCTTTACCACCATCCCATAAGGTTTTTTCGTTAAATTGAATCACTTCGGTGCCCACTTTTCCGAAAATCATCGCTCCCATATAGCCATTGCCAATAGGCAATGCTTCTCGTTCCCAGCCTTTAGCCGGTTTGTCATACCAAGAACCATCGAAATTTTTGGCGGGTTCAGCAAAAGCCGCAGCAGCGTAAAAAATGGACAATATTAATAATAGTTGTTTCATTTTAGTTTGATTTCTCATTCAATTAAGTTAATAAGTTAAGGCCAAGCCGAGTCAAATTCTTTATCAAAAATTTCTTTTAAGCGTTTGGCAACATCAGGGTATTGTTTAATCACATTGTTTTCTTCAAGATGGTTTTCACGCAAAGAATAGAGTTGCTGAGTACCATCCTTGAATTGAGAAAATTTCCAGCCCTTGTTATCAATCACCACACCTTTCATTTTTTTACCGCCACGAACAAATATCCAGTTGTGCTCCTGGCTCTCTTTGCCAAGTAATGTCGGCAGATAAGATAGTCCATCTTTTTTGGCAATACGCTCATCAGTAGATTTAACAATGCTTGCCAGGGTCGGTAAAAAATCGTAATGCGTGGTAAGGCGATTTGTTTTAGTGCCGGGGGCTATATGTCCGGGCATACGTACAATCATTGGTGTAAGAATACCACCTTGGAAAGCAGACCATTTCATATTAGCCATTCCCGCCCCCCCATTAAAGATGTCTCCGCCATTACTTGTACGCCACTTGTTTTTCTCGAAGTCAGCTTGGCTGCCATCCATCAGTTTATTTTTACGGGACTTTGGCAAAAAGCCTTGTTTATTTTGGTAATAAGTTTCGTGACCATTATCAGAGGTGAAAAAAACGATGGTATTTTCATCCATACCGAGAACTTTTAGCTCCTGCATAATCAGACCAACGTGGTCGTCTAACATTTTAACCATACTGGCATACTTTTTTTCTGACAGGGTTAACTCTTCCCGATTGATATAATCAGGGTGTAGTTTATTAATCGCAACAGGACCGTGTGGCAACTGCGTGCTGTGATAAAGAAAAAACGGTTTGTCTTTATGGTTTTTTTTATGATCACGCATGAAGCTCAGCATCTCATTTAACAACACATTTTGAGAATAAGTTTCACCACCTGTTCCTACTGGTTCTTTACCTGACTCACTGCGCTTGCCTGCATTAGCATAAGGATTTCCTTTGAGTGGAAGCTTATTGCCGTTCTTCCATAAATAAGATGGATAAAATCCATGTGCACGTGCGTGGTCGTAATAACCCACATAATGATCCCAACCATGGCGCGTAACTCGCTCGTGCCACGTTAAAAAGCCAGTATCTAGTTTGCCAAATTGAGCAGTGCGATAACCAACATCTTTGGCTACTTGAGCTAAAAACAGCGTGTCATCATCTATTCGCGCTTTAGCGTTGAGTTTTTGTATATGTTTATCGTATTGACGTTGCCACTGCTCATCTGAGAGCTTAGGGGTATTTCGATCAAGCTTAACTATAAAACCACCTTTGCTATGTGGCCCCGCCCCGATTCGACCATCATGCAGACCATTCAGTAGGTCTCCACCGTGCAGGGGCACAGTAGGTGTTAGCATGATAATTGGTAAACTCTATTCCTTCTTGCGCTAAAAGATCGATGTTAGGTGTCGTAACTATTTTTTGACCATACCGACTCAGCATTCCCATCCCTAAATCGTCGGCAAAAATAAGGACTACATTAGGTCGCTGCGTAGCAGAAGAACCATAAGACATAACAGTGAACCAAAGAATTAAAATAGCCGATAATATTTTCATTATGTTATATCTCTTTATATGAGAATTAATTTCTAACATTAAAACGAACAATGTAAATTCGATTAAATTTATTCTTAACTCGGACCCTGTGGTTACCATGGTAACGGGACAAAATTTGTTTGGTTAAGGATAACAATATCTACACATGTATTATTTGTATAATGCGTTCCAAACTGCTCTAAGTGCTTACTTGTTTATGATAAATGGTATTGCTTTTATCCTTTAGAGATAGCACAAAGGGAGAATGATGAATTGATACTCTCCGTTTAAATTTTTAGCTAAAGTCTAAATACCAAATTTTATTTTTAGTAATGTACGACGACGCATTTTTAAATGTTCCCAATTTTAAATCGTCTACTTATGTAAACAGTTTCTCCCCATAAAACCGTAATTTTTAGCAGCCACAATATTATAATTTTGGAACAACAGGAGGGAGCCCGGCATTTCCGCGCCTAGCTGAGTTGGTTTTTTTAGCAATAGCCAGCTTTTAGGTATGAGTTTGCGCATTGCTATACGCAAAAATTTCGTATTCTAGTAACTACTAACGTCAAATCAATCGCATTAACCACATTAAAAAATTGAACTAAAAGTAAATAAATATCGAGATGACATTTATTTATCCAGAACAAGATTAATAAAAATTTACAAAACGCTCCCCCAACTTTTGGAGTTGATAAATAGTATTCAAAGATGGTGAGTTAGTTTAGACAAGATGGCCATATCAAAACTAGTGGACCATAAACTGTCAGTCAATTTCACTGTTTTTTCACAAACCCGCTTTTTTAGTCTCCTTTTACTTAGAATATAAATCAGCCCAACGATATTTGGCATTTGCAGCCAAGTGCACTAGAAGTTTGAAATATCAGCAACTCTGACCCCACTGGTCGGGAAATCAAGGTGAAAGAATTAAATGCTATGTGAGTTCTATCGCAATCTTGGTTCCCCGCTCACTTGAAACGGTTAGTCGCCAGTCTTGGTGTTCACATAGTCGTTTTACTATAGATAATCCAAATCCATAACCTGTGCTTTGGTCGCCTTTAACGGCGGGGTCGGTTATTTTTTCAGAAAGGTTGGGCTCAATGCCAGGTCCGGTGTCGGCAATAACCAAAGTGTTATTTTGCATTTCGATTGTGACGTTTCCTTGTTGTGTATATTGAAATGCATTTCCAATTAAATTGTCTAACAACACTTTTAACATGCCAGATTGGGCATAAACTTCGACATTGCAGCTATCGTCCACATCAACTTGAATTGGCTTGTTGTTGATAAGGTGGCTTTGGTCAATTACCGATTGTTCGATTAAAGGCAGGATCTTAATGTGGTTTTTAGTTGCTTCAGTATGTTCTTCTCTAGCAAGCGTTAACAGTGTAATAACCGTTTGTTCCATTTGCGTACTTGCCTGAGAAATACGGTCAATGATAGGTTTAATCACAGGAATTGAATCTAGATTATTGTAAACCTCCACCGCATTTTTGATCACAGCAACGGGTGTTCTTAGCTCGTGACTTACATCTCGAGTAAAACATTTCTCCCTTAGTAAACTTTGATTCATTCTGGTCAATGTACTTTCTAGGGTATGTGCCAATTTGCCAATCTCATTATTGGGAAACTGCTTTGCAAATGAATCGGGAATGTTTTCTGGCGCTACGCCGTGAACTAAGTCTGCAAGTTGTTTTAACGGTCTTGCGGTTTTTCTGCCTAATTGCCATGCAATAACGAAAGCAAATAGCACCAATATAAATCCCGCAATGAACATTGTCTTTAATAAATTTTTACTGATAGGACGAACTAACAACATTTCGCTGACTTCTGCCACAAGGTAAATATTTTCAAATTTTGGCAGTGCCAGCAAGTGATAATGACGGCCATTTTCTCCAGAAAATTCTTTTCTGTTGGGCTCATCAATAAATCGTGATTTTATATCCTTTGGCAGGGAGTCCTTTGAGAAGTATAACGTCATGTAGCTGACACGAGGCGCCGGCCAGCTTTGAGTTTTATTGAAACCTTGTTGAAGATAATGCGCTTCTTGATTGACTTCTCGTTCGATAAATTCATCTTCTATATTGTACAATAAGACAAAACAGAACATTCCCCACACAGCAGAAACAAACAGAGTAAATAAGCAAAATTGACTGACAATTTTGCCACTTAAACTATGGAACTTTTGCCCTGTTGTATGGCCGAGTATCTGCGATTGTGGGGTTGGATTAATTTTATTATGCGTCATTATTTTTTCACGTCCAATACAAAGCCAATACCATGCAACGTTTTAATCATGGGGTAATCAAATGGTTTATCTAACGTATTCCTAAGTTGGTATATGTGTGATCTAAGCGCATCCGATTCTGTTGGCTCGTCGCCCCATAATTTTTGAGATAAGGTTGAACGACTCACTACTTGTGGAAACGCTTCGGCTAATATTGTCAAAATCCGATAACCCATTGTGTGTAGCTCTAGTGGTTTTTCTTCACGAGTGACCAGTTGTTTTTTTCGATCGATGACCAACTTATCAAACGTTAAAATGTGGTTAGTTTGCAACAAATGTCGCCGAGATAAAGCTAAACAGCGTACTTCAAGTTCTTCCAAAGAAAACGGTTTTGTCAGGTAGTCGTCTGCGCCCGTTGTAAAACCCGAAATTTTATCCTCAATGCTATCTCTTGCGGTAAGCATGATTATTGGCACATGGTGACTCGCCTGAAGACGTAACTGGGTGCAAACCTCAAGGCCACTCATAACGGGTAAATTTAAGTCTAAAATGACAACGTCATAATGATTGGCTAACGCCAGCTTAAATCCCTGTTCTCCTTGGGTTGCGAAGTCTAATACATGACCTTTATTTTCCATGTATTCAGCAATGTTTTGAGCTATGTTTTGTTGGTCTTCAACGACCAAAATGTATAGAGATTGCGTATTCATGTCTTTCTCAGATTAAACGTTCCTTAACGCAAATTAGTATAGTTTGCTTTAAGGACTCATTAGCTAAAGGTCCGTTTTGTTACAGTGCTTTTAACATGTCCTGCGCCGGTTTAAAATCAGGATTTCCAGCAAGCAATTGTTGTAATGTCGCTTTTGCCTTTGTCGTTTGTCCCAATTTAGCCAGTATTTTTGCAATTTCCATATCCAAGCGTGGATTATTAATGGCCTTTTGCGCAGCACTCATAAGCGCTAATGATTGCTCAAACTCTCGGGTTGTTTTCGCATTTTTATGAAAATAGAAGCCATACATACCAACTAATGGTAAATGATATTGCCCCGGCGTTTGTTCCGCTTGGTCATCAGAACCACTTAAGGCGGAAGTAAGTACATTGAGTGCAGCGGTGTCACCTGACAAAAACTTTGCAACAACTGCCAAGGTTTTATCTTCGATATCCATATCGGCTTTAACCGGCGTCATGCCCAAATGTTTAACTAAAGCGTTGGCAACTGCCACTGTCGAAGTCGGATTTTGCCCAGTAATTAAGCGGTCATCTATTGCGACGTGACTTAACATGATTTGACTCGATTGGAACTTAGCACCATGTTCGACAAGTTTATCTTCTAATAAAAACTCAAATTTGCTTAACCACTTTTTACCAAACAACATTTCCTCTTCGTTGGTAAAGCTGTTTATAGCCTTATTGGCAACCAAATAGCTGCCATCATCGAGCTTTACGTTTACGAAGGCGGCAGGGCCGTGACATACAGCAGATACAATGCCTTGATTTTGATATATCTGGGCGATCAGCTTTTGCAATGCCGTGTCATTTGGTAGGTCAAACATAGCCCCTTTGCCACCTACAACAAATACAGCGTCGTAATCATTGGCATCCAACACACTTGTTCCAATTGTGTTATTCAATTGTGCCATAATGGTTTTGTCAGCGAGCACCTTTGCATTATAGGGTTTGTTGGGATCAAATTTATCCGCTTCTACTTTGCCACCGTTAGGACTTGCGATATCAATTGCTATGCCATTTTCCTTAAATACGGAATACGCTTTTGCAAACTCGTCAAATTCATACCCTGGGCGTTCTTCTCGTTTGATGAGCGTTTTTCCATTCGCTTTTTCTTTAGATTGCTCGCCTGCGGGTTCTGCACCTTGCCCATATCCGCTGACAACCATTAAAATTTTAATGTCAGTTAATTCTGCTTGCGATGCTTTTACTTGCTTTGCATTTACTTGCGTTATTATCGTGGTCACAGCCAACAAGGTAAATAAAGTAATAAGTTTACCAATACGTTGTTTTACATTTTTCATTTGTTTCTCCTAAGTATTGCGCTAGTGTTGCAAAGCTGACGTGAAACAAATGTGAAACGATTTAAAGCACTATATGACTTACGCCTAAACATCTGCCATCAGTTGTTTCACAGAACTTTTTAAACTGTGTCGACTGGCGTATACCCCTAACAAGGTGACTGTGCTCAAGATGACAACCAAAGTAAGACATAACACGGTTACGTTGGGTTGATATACAAGTGAAAACTGCGACTGATAAATTAACATTCCGGTGATATATGTCCCCGCAATAGCGCCTATGGCGATGATGAATGCTGTAATGAGCCACTCAATAACATTAAGTTGCCAACATGTTTTTTTCAAAAAACCGAAGCTCATTATCACGCAGTTCTTTTTCTTTTCTTTATTTTCAAACGCATTAATTGAAGACAAAATAACAGTAACAGCAAGAAAAATAATCATGACAGCAAAACCGCTAATCACTTTAGTGATCATGGCCAAAATATTATCAAACTGTTTAGTTAATTCACCTAAAGAGACCATTCTAATCGTTGGATATTGTCGCCACATTTGACCGAGCAGCGGCCATTGGTCATCATCCATTTCTAAGCTTGCCATGTTGTAATGGGGCGCGTTTATATGTTTTACGGCCGTTGCTGGCATTTGCACCCAAAAGGTTATGGAACCGGCTCCAGGTTGATAAACATGACTCGCCGCTATCGTAAAGGTAAAACTTTGTTGATTAATAATAAACGTCAGCGTGTCGCCAAGTGTTAAGCCTAAGTCGGTCATGACCTCCTCTTCTAGCGAGATTTGTTGCCATTTATCGGAATCTTTTGACCACCACTTGCCTTGGACCACTCGATTATTGTCCGGCACAGTTTGGCTCCAATGCAAACGAATCGAACGGGATAATGTCGCTAAACTATCGCTGGGCTTTTGGCTGAAGTCATCCAGTGCTTGGTCATTAATTTTGACCGCCTTAGCATACAGATAGGGTTTAGTTTGACGCAGGTCAATTCCATGTTTCATTGACCATTCCTTAATTGCATTCATTTGTTGCTGATCCGCCTGTGAAATCATCACATTTCCGTCGTGCGTCCGCTGATATGACACCATAGTGTCTCCCAAATCCCTTAATAGCATTAAGGTAAAAAGCAAAAGGAACGTGCTTAGTCCTATTCCTAGAATTTGTGTACTTTTGCTTAACAAACGCTGCTTCATCATAAATAGAGAAAACGGGATGAGTCCAGAAAAACGCTGAGTGGCTTTTTCACCAAATGTTAACGCCGCCCAACTAATCGCGACAAGCAACAAAATGGTGATAAAAATACTGCCCACTAACATCAAGGTTAACAAACCATTGTCGGAATATTTAAAGGCGACTAATACCAAAACAACTAAAGCACAAAGCTTGACTAACCCTAAAGAAATGCTTTTTTGATTTTGTTGAAATAGCTTAGGAACCGATGTTTGCCACAGAGTTAGCCAAACAGGAGTATGAAAAACCGCAAAGAGTAAAACACTCGTTGTTATGGTTTTGGCCATTAAACCGGCCTCTAGTTGCCAGCTAATTGCTGGGAAAGTTGTAGACAACCAATTGACGACCAACCAATGACAAATCCCAGAGATTACGACAACAACCGGAATTAAGAGCAATATATTAAAAAACCATTTTAAAATTGATAACTGTAAACCTGTTACCTTTGATGCGCCTAGGCTCATGCAAATAGCAGAAAAAACCTGTTCTTTTTTCAAATGCACCTGAGCTAATTGCTCTATAGCAATTGCCGCCATAAAAAACAAAATAATCGAAGCCAAACCCAAGAAATTTTCGGTTCGCTGCCAAAATAGAGCAAGTGGATGTGCACCTTGTTTGTGGTGTATTTTGGCCGCCGGAAGCGACTGTTTTTGCCATTGTATAAGTTGGTTGATTTGCGATTTTGTGCCAGAGACTAAGTAACGGTGTTGAATGAGATCAGCTGCAAAAGCCAGCTTTTCCATGTCTTCGATATTAATTATCGCTCTCATCGCAACGTTATGGCCTTCCATTAACCTGTCGGGTTCGTGAACTAATAATCGAGAAACAACAAATCTATGTTCACCGACGTTAATCACATCTCCCATTACTGCGGATAAACTTGCAAAAAGTCGGCTGTCCAGCCAGATGTTACCTAATTTAGGCCCACCAAGTGTTACCTCAGCTAGGTTGTCATTTGAGGCTAATACAGATGTTGATGTGAGTAATTGGCCCTGTAATGGATAATCACGACCCACTGCTTTTAATTTTGTGCGTTGCCACTTGGTATTAAAAGTCAGTGTGGCGTCAATTTGTGAGGTTTTGACCACATTTTCACTGTGTCCTGACAAAACGGTTATTTGCTCCTTTGTTAGATTAGCTTTTTGCGTCAAAACAGCATCAGCCCCGAGCAGATTTTGTAAATTTCCCTCTAGGTAGGTTTGAATGGTATTGCTAGCTAACGATAACGTCACAATAAAAACCATTAAAACGGCTTGAACCCAACGCAGCAACAATTGATGAGGTTGACGAAACTCTTGCCACACATAGTGCCATGCCAACGGTATTGTAAGATTTAACATGGCAATACCTGCTTTTTCTGGGCAGTTGATGCAAGCGTTTGATTTGTATCTCTCGATATATTCTCGAACGAATTCTCAGGCACGTGTGCCTCGGCAGTTACCGATGTATTGGTTAACTTACCGTTGGCTAACCCATATATGTGTTTCGCTTTGCTTGCAAGTTCATGGCTGTGGGTGACAATAATCAATCCAGCGTTATTTTGTTGGCAGCATTCAAATAAAATATCGGCTATTTCCGTGGCATTATGCTGGTCTAAATTCCCCGTGGGTTCGTCCGCAAAAATAAACTTGGGAGAAAATACTAACGCCCGGGCAATGGCGACACGTTGCTGTTCACCTCCACTTAACTGGGCGGGTTTATGCATCGCTCTGTCACCCAACCCGACTTTATCTAGCCAAAGTTGTGCCTTATTAATTGCGTTTTTATCTCCGCGCAGCTTCAAAGGTAAAGCAACATTATGCAATGCGGTCAGCTCCGGCAGTAAATGAAACTGCTGAAAGATAAACCCAATCTCAGAACGTATGGAATCAAGTGATGCAATATGGTCACCGGTTACTACATTGCCCTTGCCAATCGTTGGTTGTTCTAATCCAGATAAGAGCATCAGCAAACTCGACTTGCCAGCCCCAGACGGGCCAGTAATCGCATACGACTGTCCTTGTTGAACCGACAAGTCAAGGTTTTCAAATAGGGTAATAATCGAATCGGCATTGCTAAATGATTGCGAAACGCGTGTTAGTTCGATTGAACAAGGCATAAATGTGCACCACAGTAAAAAGTATGTGGCGCCATCCTATTTTGATGTTTGTGAAAGTAATGTGAAATTTTGGGAAAGCCAGAAACTAAATATTAATCATCAATAACCTTAAAAATAATGTCTGTCAGTTTCACTTTTATTTCACAAACCCGCATTTACAGTTGCGTTTTATTTTTAAAAAAAGACCGACAACATGAAGACTTACTTGATATTTCTACTCGGCGTCAGCTCTATATTTAACGTTTGGGCGACAGATGTCGCTCCTGAAAAGTTACTTATGTTCAGGGACAAAATAAATCTCGCCATAATAAAAGCAAAACAAACCGAGAGAAAACATTGGGCATATATAGTAACTCGCCATGAAAACGAAGAAGGCGACATATCAAGTAGTATTGAGCAGCATTCACCACAGTTAAGTGAACCTTGGCTGTTAAAGCAAATTAATGGGAAACAACCAACAGGCAAACAAATTCAAAATTTTTCCGACAAAAAAAGGCAACAAACCAAAACAAAAAAACAAAAGAACAGCCTGAAACTGTCCCTGCGGGAGTTGATAAATGAAGAAAGCCTAACCTTTGTTTCCGAAGATGATGAGCAGTTTGTTATGGCATTTAACGTTAGGCTCAAAAAATTGGGTGAAGACTCTATTGGTAAGCTTAAAGGACAGCTAACCTATCAAAAAGAAGCCCAATTTATCGATACAATTTCAATTTGGAACAGCGCCGATTTTTCTCCGATGTTTACCGCACATATTACTGACTTTGTTATGACCATGTCATTCATACAATTGGACGGTAAGGTTCTACCTAAGCAACATGAAATGGCGATGAAAGGCAGCTTTGCCTATTTTACAGAAATCAACGAAACTTCAATCGATATATATTCTGATTACAAATACATAGGAAAGTGACAGCTTCCCCCTCCCATCAACGGACACAAAAAAGCCGTAAACAATAAATTGGTTACGGCTAGTTTAAATTCAGTTTCGAGTTAACGGCTTATTGCAAACTATGTTGTTTTTATAAAGCCGTTTAACTTTAGATTTTGTTGCGTTTACGCCATGTCATAAAACACAATCCAAGCAATACAAACATAAAGCCTGCAGGCTCTGGTACGGAAGCGACTTGAGTATTGCTTATCGAAAGACTGTTGAAATAGGCATTAGCGTCTTCAGCATTACGATTGTAAAGCGCAACACTGTCGATACTGCCAGTTCCGCTTAATAAGCCATTTCGGCTTTGAATTAGCGAGCTGTCAAAGGCATTAAATATATCGAGTTGGTAAAGATCCGTACTTAACAAAGTAAACGTTAGGCTTAACCCTGCATCTGTGTAGCCGATGCCAGTGTCGATAACCCCATATCCGTCAAAAATACTGTAATGTTGACCGCCACCAATAAATCCAAATTCAAAACGGCTTTGTTGATTATAGTCACCAATATTATTGTGAATATTTTGATTTCTTAGTACAAAACCAACAGAACCACCTTGCGTAATGGCACCGTGCTCAAAAGAGACGTTAAAAATATCTCCTACCTCAGAAAGGGAATTACTGGCAAAACCTCGATACGCTTCAACTTGATTAAAGCCGTCGCCATTGGCGTAGCTTCCCCAGGCGTTGTCTGATGGATTTGACGCAATATGGTTTAGGTCATTCTCACCGCTTTTATTTGCTAAAAATGTGCCTGCACTGCCATTGGCGCTGTCGGTGATAAAGTGCCATTCATCAAAACCTGTTCCGCCATTTCCTAGCCATTGGTTACCATAATTATTAGCGTTGTCCGCCGCGACTGTGATAATTGTCGCTTGGCTGTTACACGCCAACGTTAGCAAAGAGATTGCCACTAGAGATTTAATTTTTAACATCATTTTTATTTGTCCTTAACCCTGTTTGCTATTTAGCAATTAAAACTAATATTGCACGGCCATTTAAACCGTAAGAGGTGTATTCACCACCAATAAAATCTTCTGAACCAACTGGTTTTACTGTGTTCTCGCCTTCATTCCAATTGGATGTATCTGTTACTCGATACCAGTTTTTACCTGCACCAGGCCAAGGTAAAGTGAAATTAACATTGCCCGACCAACCGTTATAAGCCACGTAGATTGCTGACGTTTGCTCGTTAAATTCTGAGCTATCTATGCGATAGGCGATTGCATGATTATTGGCATCGTTAAAATATTGACCCGACGCAACATTGCCATCTGGCTGAAACCAAACTAATTGCTCCATATAGTTACTATTAGTGTCTATTCCTTGGTAGAAACTAGCCGGACGTAACGATGGGTGATTTTTACGGAACTCAATCATTCGCTTAGCAAATGTATTGAAGTTTTGTTGGTCGGCTGACCAGTCAAAGTTAAGCCAATTAGCGATTGAATCTAGATTGTATGGATTGTTATTACATTGAATTGAACGTAAATATTCGTCGCCACCGGTGATCATTGGTGTGCCGGCACTTAACATCAGTAATGCAAATCCATTGCGCGCTGCTTTACGCTGTTCCTGTGCTTGGTTGTACCAACCTTGATCCCAGCTGTGATTGTTACTTTCACCGCCATCAGAAGGTCCATATGGCCATAATTGACTATTGTTCGAACTGTTGCAGGAGTATAGATCTTTTAATGTTAAGCCATCGTGAGCAACAACAAAATTAACTGAATTCCAGGGGGCTCGGCCATCATCTTGATATAACGAAGCAGAGCCGGTAAAGATATTGGCAAGTTCACCAAGCGTTGTATCTTCTGCGCCTAAAAGGTTTTGATCTTTACGTAGCGTGTCGCGGTATTTACCGTTCCATTCTGACCATCCCGCAGGGAAACCACCTACTTGATAAGAATTACCGCCAATCGCCCAAGGTTCTGCAATAAAATCGGAACCCTGACCGCCCCACGTTGGGCGTTCTGTAAATTCATTTATAATACGATTTAACGCGTTGTTCGACGCCATTTTATCAAAGTTGAAACAACCGTGTTCGCAGGTATTGCCGAGCACAGAAGCAAGGTCGAAGCGAAATCCATCAACCCCTAACGTTGTCTGCCAGTACTCCAAAGAGTCAATAATAAGGTCCTGTGCAATCGGGTTTACCGTATTGTAATTTCCGCCGACCCCAGTGTTATCCCACGAATGTTGTTTATCATTTGTTAAAGAATAATAGGTTGAGTTGTCCAGTCCACGCCAAGAATAAAGATTATAAGTAGACGAGTCGCCATTAATCCAAGCTCCGCCTTCGCCAGTATGGTTATAAACCACGTCAATAAAGACCTTTATCCCTTTATCGTGGAATGCCTTAACCATAGCTTTAAACTCTTTAGTTGGCCCCCCTGCCGATTTATCGCTGGCGTATCGGCGGTCAGGAGCAAAATAATTTAGGGTCATATACCCCCAATAATTATCGCCGTCTGTCGAGGTCACCATATCGTTTGTTTCGTTTTGAGTTTCTTGTACAGGTAAAAACTCAACGGCTGAAATGCCTAAGTCTGCTAAGTATTGCGCTTTGAGTGCAGCGCCTTGATAAGTACCGCGAAATTGTTCTGGAATACTAGTGTCGTTTTTTGTTAACCCCCTGACATTAACTTCATAAATAATGTCATCTTTTAACGCCCTTGTTGGTTTGATACCAATCGACTGCGAGTCGGCAGCAAGTAAAATACCTTTAGGGGCTTGTAAGCCACTGTCAATATTGCGATAGCTTGGACCTGATGCGTAAATTGTTCCATCGTTCCATTGCGGAGTTAAGTGGTCATGGCTGAGTTCTTTTGCATAAGGGTCGCTGAGTAGTTTATTTGGATTGAAGCGATTTCCCTGAGCGTCAACATCGCTAATAAAACCGACATTAGTGCCCTTTTCCCAGGCCGCATTATATGGCCAGTTTGGCCCCCAAACACGGTATCCGTAATAAATTGTATTGCTAAGACGAGGATCTAAAGCATTTACATCAAGTGTTGTAGACCAGATGTCGTTATTATCTTTGGTCAACGAATATTGAGCGACTTCTTCTACACCCGTGGCCTGATCATAAAGGTAGAGTTCAACTTTGGTTGCATTAGCTGAAAAAATACGAAAGTTAATTTGTTGCTGGTTAACACTATAATTGGCGCCAAGTTGATTTTGGTTTATCGCCGCTTGACTAAAAAAAGAGAATGAAAGCACACTCAAAATTATTAGATTTTTAACACACTGCTGAACGTTTTTTATTATTGTCATTGTGTGACCCTGTTTTAATTCATGTCGTTGATTGATTATTTTTATTCTAATTTTTATAACGTTTAACCATCTCGATTACGTGGTGGTTATTATTTGAACTGCGCTTGATTGTAGCCAATAGTTAAAATAGATAGCAATTGCAGGCATACGTATTCATAACATGTGTTTTAAAGGTAAATAGAGAACGGCATTTTAAATTTAGGCAACGGGTCTTTATTAAAAAACGCTTTCCTTTGACCCGCAATAATCAATACTTTTCATATCAAAAATAGGCAGTTAAGCGTTAAACATCTAAATGCTAATTTGAATCAAATCAGCTAAAATCAACGACATGATCCCATTGATTTGGGCCCCTTCGATTTGATCCTAATTATTTTAGAGGCAAAATGAAATTCAAAGTGGCAAGTTCCATATTGGCAATATTCACCTTAATTGGTTTGGGGATAGTGATATTTTCCGACTTTGAAAGCACTGCCAGTCGACTCATATGCCTGGCGCTCTATGTTTTAATTCCAGCATATGGCGCATACGGTATTTTTATAAGAAGTAGACGAGCGATCTTTGTTTCTGTAGCGTTTTTCATTTCACAAAGCATTCGTATGGTTGATAGCGAAAGTATTATTCCACATATCGCTCCCATTACAGTTTCGGTCCCCTTTGGTGATTTTTCAAATGGGCAAGGCTACTTAATTGATTATTTTGCAATTGTAATGGTGGTATTTTTAATTTGGCTATTAAAAGGATTAATGACACCAAATAAGTCGTCAAATTAGTCCTCACAAAATGGTATACCTTGAGTTGGGAGCTTCCACTGTCGAACGGTCAATGCTTGAATATTGCATTAGCTTCAAATTCATTAATTTCAATGACAAACAAAGCAGAACGCTAACACTTTGATTCAATTACGCGCACAAATCTATTTAACTTCGCTTTTCTCACTTATCCTAAATAGCGTCAAAAACAAAGCGCAACATAAAGTAACTGATGGGCCGAGGCTGCCCACCAGCATAAATTAATTCCCGGAGTCGATAAACTCATTTTGTAACTTTGTGGCGAGTTCTGTGTTTTGCTCAACGCCAAAGCCATTTTGATAACAAAACGACAAAAGCACTTTGCTATAAAGATGAGTAGCACTATTAGGGATCAGCAATTTAACAGCTTCGTCGTAACGTTGAGTGTTGTAAAAGTAAGTCGCTAATATATGTGTGGCATTGGCTTTAGTTGAATGGCTGCCATTCGCACTTTGCGTTAGATACTCTTCGTGGCCGTCGAGATCGTTAGCAAATTTACGTAACATGGCGAGTCTAAATAAAGCCAACCCATGTTGGTCGTCAGTAACCTTCACTGCACTAAGTAACAACAGGAAATACTGCTCTGACAATAAAAAGTTAGGCATAACCAACACACTTGGGAATGGGCCTTTGGTGATTTTCCCAGAAAAATAAGTGTCGGCGATTTCAAAAATTGAACCTGCATGCCCAGTGTCGGCATAATGCGTTAATGTTTCGAGCGCCATTTCAATATTAATTTTCTGGGCTTGTTTCTTTACCGTGATCCCGTCAACAGGAATGAAATTGCCTTTTAGAATACTTTGGCAGATTGATAATGCATCATCCGCATTGTCAGCAAGTAGGTTATGTTCCATAAAAATCTCGAGATTAATTTGTTTATTTATGCTTGATGCCAGTCAACAAGCAAGTAAAAACAGAGTGTAACAGTTCTACAAATTTGACGCAGATTTCCGAGGGGCTTAATTGTAAATAAATGGCTAATTGTTTATTTCAGAATAAAACTGTTGCTATTAAGTGACAAATCAACAGAAATACCGTCTTTTCAACCAAACAGAAAATAGTCATTCCCTAGCTTGTAATATGAGTCGAGCCACAGCGATTTTGGAATGACGATCCTTTCTAAAAACCTGTGGGGTCAGAGTCGCTGATCGCAAATTGCCCGCTATTCCCAAGCTTTTTAAGTCAGCCATGGCGATATTTAAGATCTCCAACCGAGTGCAGAGGAAGTTATAAATATCAACGACTCTGACCCCACAGGTCTAGTTCGCTTTTAATTGCCACTTAGCAAAATCAAAAACTCACTAGTAAATAAAAGTGGGTAAGTGGCAAAGGTTAAAGTAATTTGATACAAATATATTTAATAGAGTAAAGCTAACCTGTTTAAGTTGTTTTGTGGATTAATCGAAATAAGGAAGCACACCAATGGATATAGTTAGTTTCATGAATATTGAAGAGACTGATAAGGATTTAATCATTTCCTTTGCTCTAGATATTGGAGATGGTTATATAAAGACGCTTCTCCTTCACCGGACATTATTTTTTGAATTTATCATGCCGGAAGAAGAACGTGGTACAAAAGTTAGTCTCGCAGATCTTGAGCTAGATATAGAAAAAGAGCAAATGAATACTCTCGAATATGTTTCATTTGATGATAAAGTCATGAAAATTACTGCTCGGTTTAGCTCTCACGAAATAAACCTGAGAAAGCTTCAGGTTGAAGAAATAGATCAAATTAAAGAGTCTTTGATTAAGCATAACTTCGATGACAGGTTTGAGATAAAACTCAAATGAGCCATTAAACAGGGGCAAAATACGGCTGGCTGCTTTCGTACCTCAACACTTAGCCAACATTTTTTTACCACTATACTTTCGTACGTCGCTAATTTTGGCCAATAATTAAAAGCCTCCAAATGAGGTTTTACAAATATTTATCTAGGAGAAAAACATGGAAGCTATGGGTGTATTAGGATTTATTTTTGGTTTGGCAGGGTTTTCTTATGCGAATGCGGTAAAAAGTGATATCGCCAAATTAAGGCAAGAGTTTGAAGATTTTAAGGCATCTTTAAATACATCAGAGAAATCGGATATAAAAGGCGCTGAGGAATAGGCTCATTTAGCTGCACATTTAAACTAAATACAGTTATCAGCAGTCGTATAAAGTCTGACAAGCAATGTTTGACTAGTGTTTGTTCGCCTACATTTTAGCTTATATTTCTTAACTATTTTATTGGATTCTTATGTCTCAGCGGTATCTGTCATGATCAAGTGGCCTTGCATGTTAAAGCTTTACGGTGATGACGAGCTTATTTATTTAAATTCACTTCGTGACGTTAATTTTGAATGCGGTGAACTGCTCTTTAGTGATGATGACTATGTTATTGACTCAGTTGGCCATTGCTATTTAATTAAACCTATTGAAGGGCAACTTGGTTTAATTAAAAACAACAAAGTTCTGTCAACCGATGACGTACTTCATTTAATACGTGCACACGAATTTAATAAATCGTCAGTCTGCCTGACTAAAATTCATTTTTTTACCATTTCTGACGCTATCAATTCACTCTCTATTTAAACTAGCTATGCCGACCAGTGGAGTCAGAGTCGCTGATATTTATTAAATTCTCTGCATCCGGTTGGAGATTCTGAATATCGCTTTGGCTGACTCATATTACAAGCTGAGGGAATGACCTTTTTTGTTCTGAAATTATGAGTTATTGCACCTATATTTCAGGCGACATTTCCCTTCGTCTAAATTCCCTTAGTTGAGATTTATATCTCGAAGTGAACCGCAAGTACGCCGTTGCAAGGGATGGGTGTTCACTGCAAGGACGAAGGGAATTCGTCAGTAAATGGATGTACATCAGACGAACTGTGGACATACTTTCATCCCGTCCTCGACGATAATATAAATCTTAAATAAGGATTAGGGATTTGCCGCAAAGCGGCCTTTTTGGTTACATGATCTTAGAAACCAAGAGCGGCTGTTGCAAAAAGTAAGAGCGACGCAGTGGAAATATGTGCACCTTTTCTTCCCTCTGATACTTTTTTTTAAAAGAAGAAAACAATAAGCCATGTAGAATCATTAATTACTTTTGTAATATGGCTCAATAAAACATCCGGATTAGCAGCAACAAGTCTGAAGGTATGAGAGTTGGCAAAACAATATGAGTAATAACATCAGTGAATATGGCGTAAATGACAACTCTTACAAAAGTGCGGGAGAACTCGCCGGAATTACGCAACTTGTAGACGAGTTTTATGACAATATGGCTAATTTAAAAGAAGCTAAGAAAATTCGTGATATGCACCCAAAAGATTTAACACTGTCAAAACAAAAGCTAACGTACTTTTTATCCGGTTGGCTTGGTGGCCCCAAATTATACTCCGAACATTTTGGCAGCATTAACATTCCAAACGCACACAAACACTTGCATGTTAGCAAAGCAGAAAGTGAAGCCTGGTTATTGTGTATGGCAAAAGCCGTTGAAAACCAGCCATATCATTCGTCATTTAAGGCCTATCTGATAACTCAACTTAGAATTCCAGCAGAGAGGATCCGAATGGCGTCCGCTCGAAATCAACTGCAGAATAATCAATAACTAAAATAAAAAGCCCAAACCTAAAACCCAAACTTAAAACAGCGCTAAGCTATAGAAAATGAAGCGAGGCATCAAAACTGTATTAACAGTAAGAGTTGCAACGCCTCGAACAACAACTATGGTTACACTAGTTTTTGATTAACACAGTACTATTTACTTTGCCCTAGCATTTATTAAACACAGACAAAACTGAAAATGCGGCAAAAAACAACCTTCAATATGGAAATAATAACGATGCAAAAATACCAATACAAAGTTATCGATACACGCGATGTTGAAACCGGCGGTATCTTTAAAGGACGTAAACGCGAAGATGTTGAAACTTATTTAAATAAACTTGGTGCCGATGGCTGGGAACTGGTAAACGTCGACTTTAGAGAGCTTGAAGGCGGATTGGAATTTGCCGGCATTATGAAAAAATTGCGATAAATAAATGCGATGAAAAAAGGGTTATGAAAAATACATAAACTGGCAGTCCCCAATACCTTGTTTAACGCCTTTATTCACAACCTTTAGACTTGAAGGCGTTTTACTAATTGTGTTTTACAAACCCTTTAACAATGTTTAAATAGCGCCTATGACGATAGAATTTAAAAATATAACAAACGACGAGGTTACTTGCGCAAGTTGTGAGGCCTGCTGTTGTAAATTAGAGGTGATTTTAATTACCGATACTGGCGTGCCAAGTCAACATATTGCCCGTGATCAATGGGGGGGTGAAACCATGAGGCAATTATCCGATGGTTGGTGTTCTGCTCTAGACCGAGAAACCTATATGTGTACGATTTATGAAAAACGTCCCTGGGTGTGCCGAGAATTTGAAATGGCGTCTTATGAATGTGAAGTCGAACGACATGAACAGTTAGGTACGCCACTCCCAAAACCTTAGTGAAGCCTTAACCAGAGTGGTTGCAGCAGCTAAACCTTATAATTTACTATTCATTTCATGTCATTGAGAACAAGCTAAAAGTCAACTAAGTTAGGTCAAAAAATGGAACAAATCAGCGTAATTAATACGATTTTGGTGCCTAAGGGAATGGAAGAAACAGCGGAAAAAGTCAGAAATGAATACATCGACTATTTTCGCCAACAAGCTGGCTTTGTAAGCTCAACGTTTTATAAATCTATCAACCGTCAAAATGATGATTCAGTTAATTATGTTAATACCGTTGTATGGTCATCAAAGGCACATTTTGACGCTGTGGTAAACCTTGGTTTTAAAAATGCGGAAGGCAAAAACAAAGATGGCAAACGAGTCTTAGGTAAAGGCTTCCCGGAGCCCATCAAGGTAAACCCCGACCAATATATTGTTGTTGATCAAACCTTTATATAATAATAACTTAAATTCCAAAAAACGCTTAAATTTGGCCTCGCACTACAATTGTCAGAAAATGATGTTACTTTAGCTATTGGACAATCAACCTAAGCAAAGGCAAACCATGTTAAAACGACTGGCATCAATTTTCTTTTTTGTTTATTCAATTAATATTTTTGCAGTAGAAATCAATACGCTTAATCCCATTGAAAAACTCGTAATTGACGCGCCTATTTTACAACAAACCATGTATTTTAATGTCACCCTGCCCGCAAGTTATTACTCCGCATTAGACAAAAAGTACGTGGTCATATTTGATCTCCATCCACGGAGTCAACCTTATTTAAGCGGGATGCACGACTGGTTAAGTCACAACTCTGAATGGCCATGGTTAGAAAGCATAGTGGTCACACCGGCAAAATATCACGTAGGCTACGCCAAATTGTTTGAAGACACTGCCGCTGAACCAACAAATATGGCGCTTTTAGACCTTTATGAACAGCACATCTTACCGAAACTCGATGACACCTTTCGGACTAACGGATTTAAGGTTTATAGCGGCTTTATGAGTAATGGGGCTTTTGGTTTGTATACGATGTTAAATAAGCCAAACCTCTTTAATGCCTACTTAATTTCGAGCCCAACATTAAGCAATGATTTTCTAAATATTGTCGCTGATGCAAAATCAAAATTACCTTTATTAAAAAATAAAAATCTATTTTTGTATCTCACAATAGGCAAGCACCAATATGAACAGGCACACGTTCAATATGTTGAAGAATTAGCAGAGATCTTAGAGAAATACGCACCGGAGAGTTTAGATTGGGAGGTAAAAAGTGACGACCCCCATTATTATATGTCTCGCCCAGTGCTTACAGTATTAAACGGAATTGAAAAGCTGTTTGACGATTATCACAATGATTTAAGCGCTGATTCAAGCATTTCACAACAAGGCATTGACGCAATCGTTAATTATTATGCCGAGTTGTCTAACAAAAAATATGGCTTTACGGTTTCAGCCGAGGGGTCGTTGAACAAACTTGCCGCTGCGCAATTAACTCGCGACAAATCCAAGGCGTTGCAAACCTATCTGAAGATAATAACGCTGTACCCAAACTCGGCCTATGCGTATTCAAATTATGCCGCAGCTCTTGCTCAAACTGGTCAACTAAAAGCAGCTATAGAGCAACAAAAAATTGCAGTTGAAAAATCAAAATCCTTAGGGAAATGGCATCAAAACAAGCACGCCAAATTATTAGATAAATACCTAAAACGCTATCGTGCCGTCGCAGACTAAGTCATCACTTTTATACTTGTTTTGAATTAATTTACTTAACAAGTGTAACGGATTAACTGCAAAAAACTGACGAATGGGGATAATGCTTAATTAGCATAACCCCCATAACATTTATCTAATGGTATCAGTACACGGGTCAATTATTTTTGCCAAACACGCACATATTCGATTTCAAAGTCGACGATGCCGTCGTCCTTTTTACCTTCTGGGCTGTTAAGTTCTAAATCTTCTTTACTGTCTGGTATACCGTGCCAAGGAAAGGTTTCTTGGTCTAGCCATAAACTAATAGGTTTCGTCGCTACCCAGCCATCGTATCCTGGATTGGTATCTCGGTTTTCCAGTGCCCACTTGCGAACGTCATCCGCCGTTACCGTTGAAAGAAGCTTGCCATCGACATAATACTTAATGCCGTTTTCATCCCACTCAAAGCCATAAACGTGGAACTCATCTGCGACTCGAAACCCTAAATCTTTGTGTTCGGTATAAGTTGGCTTCCCACGCTGCTTTGAATTTTTACTCCAGTCTCTTACCGACCACCACAACTCTTTATCCAACTCTAATTTAGCTTGATCACGATGGTCACCAAACTGCTCAAAAAAGTCGATTTCTAAACCTTCACCCATCGCCCAAAATGCACTAGTGATTTCTGCATCTGCCGCTTTGCTTTTAATTTCGATGTAACCGTATTTAAACTCTTTCCTTGAAATAATGCAGGCCGTTGTTAGATTTTCGTAGGGCAATGCATCACCAAATACAGGAACGTGAATTTTATCGCTAAATGGAAAGTCCGGCTCCCAACGAGTTTCTAATATTAATTTACCGTCTTCTAGACGATAATTTTTACCAGAAAATTGTGAAGGCGCTCGACCTTTCCATACCTTTTTGTTTGGCTTATCTGGATGTTTGTAAACGGGCACACCGTCTTCAAATTTACCTACAATGTACCAACGGTCTTCATCAAGTTGAGGGGATTCAAATTCGTCGCTGACCTCAGTGTTTAAGACCCATTTACCTGTATTTTCAGGGTCGGAAAAAGGTAATACAGGCTTAGGCGATTTCATCGCACAACCGGCAATACTCAAACTACTTACCAATGCAATTAAGACTACTTTAGATTTTGACAAGACGGTGAACCAACGCATGTTGTTCGTAAACACACCTGCAAAAATGCGCGTTGAGCAAATTAAGATAAATGCTGTGAAGTTATTCATTCTATGTTGACCTATTGACTGAGCATACAAATTATTACGTTGCCACATCATAAGCTGAATTAACTATGCATTGCAATATAGTTGATATGTTATTAAACATATTATGTTTTAAGTTTAAAAAATAGCGTAACAAAGTATCATCTAGGTATCTAAGAGTGATCTACAAAAAGGTAAGGATTGAAGGTTTAAGGACTATCTATCTTTAAAATCGACAATATGACCAGGCTTCCATGGATGATAAGGCTGGCCATAACAGTGATTTATATTATTTTATTACGGGGCTTTGATAAGTTGAACTTGAGGAGCAAGGTTGATCATGAAATCTTTTTTACCTATATCGACACCGTTTAAACGTAAAATATTATACGCAGTAGTTAGGTGGAAATATAAATTGGGGACCAAAAAGTCATTTAGATAGGAAGTACCCACTAACTCCATATCCATATTTTTACCAAGTGCAATGCGCTTAACCTGCTCTAAGTGGGCATCGTCCACTGTGATATTTTCAACCAACGTTTTTGCTGTTTGAATAACCTCCTTAGCTGTTGCCATTGAAGTCACTTCCGGATTAAAACTGTCTACGTCCTCCCCAGCACACCACATGGAAAACTGGCGTGGTTGATTGCAAACAAACGCTATTTGAGTCCCAAACGGCAACATATCAGGTGTAATTCGAAGTTAAAAAATCGAATCGACATCGCTTTTATTACAGACATATTTTGGATCGACATAGTATTTTCCATCAAGATTAATTTAATAAGGGCCTTTAAGACAGCTTATCGACAGTTACCACAACTTGAGTAATATATAGGGCCAGTTTAAGGTAATTTAAAGAACTTTAGCCAATATAGATAAAATTAAATAATCGTATGTGAATTACCCTTTTTGTGGTAAAAGTTCGAAATTATATAAGATCACTCAATATTAAACTCTGCAACTAGGTAAATACTAAATTGGAAGCGATAAAATTATCCTCACTATCTTCTGACACGCCGTCGAATACGGATCTGTTTGCACAAATTGCCGAAGATATTTATCAAAAAGGGTTTAGTATTAATCCAAATATTTTGTCGCCTGAGCTATGTGATCTGTTAGTCGCACATGCGCAATCTATTCAAGATGAAAAATTTTCTGCAGCCAGTATCGGCCGTCAGCAAGATACCTTATTAAATAACTTTGTTCGCAAAGATAAAATCTGTTGGATTACCGGAGAAACCCAAGCGGGAAATGCATGGCTTGAATGGTCAAAACAACTTCAATTGTTTCTAAATCGACGCCTTTTTTTGGGATTATTTTCATTTGAAAGCCACTTTGCGCATTATCAAGTTGGGGATTTTTACAAAAAGCATTACGACGCGTTTCGCGGAGAAGCAAATAGAGTATTGTCGATTGTTGTTTATTTGAATTCTCAATGGCAAAGCGAAGATGGCGGCGAACTCGTACTTTATCAATCAGACGATGACATCGAAGGCATTAAGGTTATTCCCGGTTTAGGTACTGTAGTGGTATTTTTAAGTGAAGAGTTTCCACACGAAGTTCTAAAAGCCAAACGTGACCGATTTTCTATCGCCGGTTGGTTTCGAGTTAATACTTCGATTGCCAATAAAATAGACCCACCAGCATAACGCTTTAGTTTAAAAAACGTCCTGTATCGCTGCAAATGAGTATGCCCTCTAAGGATTTAACTCATCAGTGTTTAATACCACTTTGAAACACGTTAGTTGTTCAGTCGACGTAACGTTGATATTACCGCCATTAGTTTCAGCAATTGCTTTGGCAATCGCTAAACCTAACCCGACGCCCTCACTGTGCCTTTGTCGTGACTTATCAGGTCGATAAAATCGGTCAAACAAAAAGGGCAAATATTCCGCCGCAATTTTCTCGCCTGGATTAATAACCGAAATCGCCACCTGGCCATAATTTAATTTTTCTACTTCCACTGTAATTTGCTGGCCTTTAGGTGTGTGGCGAATCGCATTAGAAATCAAATTGGACAGTAGTTGTCTAAACTGTAATTTGTCGCACAAAATAGTGACCTCAGGCCCTCGTTTAATAAAAGTTATTTGGGCTTCTTCTGCAAATGCATCAAAGTAATCAAATAAAGCATCTATCTCTGCGTAACTCTTTAATGACTCAGGTTCTGGTTTTATTAGGCCATTTTGTGTTTTCGCTAGCCACAACATGTCGCTTACCATTTTGGTTAATCTTTCGACTTCTTCTAGGTTTGAGAAAAGCAGTTCTCGATATTGTTCTAAGTCACGGGATTGTGACAGACCAACTTGGGTTTGAGTCACCATATTGGTTAACGGCGTTCTTAGTTCGTGGGCAATATCTGATGAAAAGTTGGATAAACGAATAAACTCTTCCTGTAAGCGGTCTAACATTAAGTTGAATGATTCAACCATATTCACCAATTCAATGGGGACCTGGGTTACGTCTAACCTCACGTTTTTATTGTTAGTTTGAATTTTTTGCATTTTTTGACTTAAACCACGTAGTGGATTTAAGCCCTGATATATCGCAAACCAAGCTGCCAATATTACAAGTAGGCTTGACCCCAGCATTATCACCCATAAACTCTGCTTAAATTGAGTTAAAAAATGCATATGAAAACTCATATCGATAGCAGCAGTAATACGATAGCGCACTCCGTCATTTTCAAATTCACTTAACATAGCTCGATATGTTGCGTCGCCATGTTGTAGTTGCACAATAGTTGGAGCTGTAAATTCAAAAACAGATGCGGTTTCAACTGATTCATCGCTAATGTCAAACTCAGCATTGCTATATAGTAATTGATTTTGCGGTGTTTTAACTTGATAAAAAACCCCATGGTGACCAGCTACTGCTTTTGATAACGACTTAACTAATTGTTTGTTGGTTTGGTGTTTTTGCGATAACGATGACTCGACCGAATGAATTATGACCTTAAGCTCGACACTGTCCTGTTGCAAAAAATGATGCGAAATCGAGCTGTTAATTAACGTTCCAACGACTGAAAGACAAGCAATTATCGTAAGCGCGACAAAGACTACAACCCTTGTCGTTAGTGACATTGGCTGATGTAACTTTAATCCATCCGGAGCGGTCATATTATTTGGTGTAGACTGTTTAACTGGACTCATTAACCTTCCACTTCCAATTTATAACCCATTCCTCGGATTGTATGTATTAGCTTTATCGAAAAATTGTCGTCGACTTTTCTACGCAGCCGACGAATTGCGACGTCGATAACATTAGTATCGCTATCAAAATTCATGTCCCAAACTTGAGATGCAATAAGGGAGCGCGGTAATACTTCACCCTCTCGGCGCACGAGTAATTCTAACAAACTAAATTCTTTATTACTGAGGGTTAATCGCTGCCCAGCTCTCATCACTTTACGTTTAATAATGTCTATTTCTAGGTCTGCCACTTTCAGAGTATCTTCAACAGGTTGAACACTCCCACGTCTTATCAATGTGCGTACGCGAGCTAATACTTCCGAAAACGCAAACGGCTTAATTAAATAGTCGTCCGCACCGAGCTCAAGGCCTTTTACTCTGTCATCTACACTGTCTCTTGCGGACAAAAATAAAACTGGGGTTTGGTTATTTGCTTGTCGTAACGATTCTAATATTCGCCAACCGGAAACGTCAGGCAACATCACATCTAAAATGATGACATCAAAGATTTCGGTCATAACGTGGTGATGTCCGTCTAAACCATTGCGCGCTAATAAAACTTGGAATCCTGCTTCAGACAAGCCCTGTTTTAGATAATCACCGGTTTTAACTTCGTCTTCGACAACTAATAAACGCATATAACCCTCAACATTTTGTTCGAATTGACACTATGACGCATCACTACTGTCTTAAACATGACACAAAGATGACAACTTTGTCATGTTTGGGTCATCTTTGCGACAGGTGCCCACCCTATACTCAATTCATATTCTGACATAACGGGGTAAAATAATGGGATTTAAAAGCCAGTTTCCACCAGCTTCTTTAACACGTCGACGATTTGTTCAAGGTTTAGTCGCAGGTGGCGTATTAGCGGCATTACCAAATTCTCTTTACGCAGCGTCTGCATTAAATGCAAACACCTTAACAGGCACAGCTCCTATCCTGAGCGGAAAAGTAATTGAATTGGTTATAGACGAGTCACCTGTCAACTTTACGGGTGTGGTACGTATGGCTACAACCATTAATGGCTCTATTCCAGCCCCAACTCTACGCCTAATTGAGGGTGACGACGTCACAATAAAAGTGACCAACAAAATGTCGATTCCGAGCTCAATCCATTGGCATGGCATAATTTTACCTTATCAAATGGATGGAGTGCCGGGCATTAGTTTCAAAGGTATCATGCCAGGTGAAACATTTGTTTATAAATTTAAACTGCAACAAAGCGGTACGTATTGGTATCACTCCCACAGCGGTTTTCAAGAAATGACCGGCATGTACGGGGCACTTATTATTGAGCCTCGTGAAAAGGACATAATTACATCTGACCAAGATTTTATTGTTCAACTTTCAGATTGGACAGACGATGATCCAATGGCGGTGTTTCGGAAATTGAAAGTTCAGAGTGACACCTACAACTATAACCAGCCAACCTTGCCTGAATTTATTAACGACGCGTCTAATTCAAGTGTAAGTCAAGCCGTTCAGCGCCGCGCTATGTGGAATAAAATGCGAATGAATCCGACGGATTTGGCTGATCTTTCGGCAGCCACTATGACATACCTTATGAATGGCAGTACACCTATGGCAAATTGGCGCGGTTTGTTTAACAAAGGCGAAAAAGTCCGTCTTCGTTTTATCAATGGTTCAAGTAACAGCTTTTTTGATGTTCGAATTCCAGAATTAAAACTGACAGTGGTACAAGCCGATGGCCAAAACGTAGAACCTGTGACTGTCGACGAATTTAGGTTTGGACCGGGTGAAACTTACGATGTATTGGTTGAACCTAAAAACGATGCATATACGATTTTTGCCCAGAGTATGGACCGGTCTGGGTATGCCAAAGGTACACTTTCTCTCGCCCCAAATATCGATGCCCCAGTTCCTACTCTCGACCCTGTTGAATGGCTAACGATAGCAGACATGATGGGCAAAATGGAACATGGCAATGATCACGCTGGCATGTCTGGCATGAAACAAGATGTTATGGATCACGGCACACATAACATGGCACCTAACCCTTATGCCGTGGCAAGTTCTGATGTGCGTCATGCTTCTAGTGAATATGGTCCTTCAGTCGATATGCGCGTTGATATGCCGAGGACTAATTTAGACGATCCCGGCATTGGTCTACGCAATCATGGACGACGTGTTTTAACACTCGCTGATTTACGTTCACTTAAAGGCATTGCAGATCATCAATCACCAGATGCTGAAATCGAACTTCATCTCACGGGAAATATGGAACGTTATAGCTGGTCATTTGACGGTTTAGAGTTTGGTAAAAGTACCCCTGTGCATATGAAGCACAACCAACGGGTACGGGTGATTTTACAAAACGATACTATGATGACACACCCAATGCATTTGCATGGTATGTGGAGTGATCTAGAAAACGAAGAAGGCGAAGTGCAAGTCCGTCGTCATACCATTCCTGTCCAACCTGCACAGCGAATCAGCTTTTTAACAACCCCACACGACGTTGGCCGTTGGGCATGGCACTGCCATCTATTATTTCATATGGACGCAGGTATGTTTAGAGAGGTTATCGTCGCATGATACAGACAATAATTACGCAATCTAACATAGCTAAAAAAACTGCTATCAAATTGGACGTGGTTGTCGTCCTTTTAGGCTTAATGTTGACCAGCGTATCGACGTTTGCCGAGCAAGCTAACGCCTCAAAATCAGAACGCGAGATGGTACAGTCAACAACATCAGTAATACCCAAAAGCAAAACACGTGACCCACACGCTTATTCGTCAGGTTACACATTGACCAAGGGACCATATGCTCAAGCCGGAAAACGCCAACTTGTACTGGCCGATGAACATAAATTTTATGCGGTTTTAGGCGACCGACTGGAATATAACACACAGTCAAATTCAGGGGTGTTCGATATTCAAACTTGGTATGGCACTACATTTGACCGGTTCGTAGTCAAATCCGAGGGCGAATTTGCCGATGGCCTTATAGAAGAAAGTCAAACAGATTTTTTGTGGGGCCATGCATTTACTCCGTTTTGGGATACACAAATAGGGATTCGACTTGACTACAACAGTGAAGGCGATAATCGACAATGGCTTGCATTCGGGCTTCAAGGGTTAGCGCCCTACTGGTTTGAAATGGACATGACAGGTTATTTAGGCGAAGACGGCAATACCGCGTTTTCAATTGAGGCTGAATTCGAGCTTTTATTGACTCAAAAACTGGTTTTACAACCACGCTTTGAAATTGCCTTTTACGGTAACAATGATGAACAAAATCGCATCGGCAGCGGCTTATCGACTTCCGCAATAGGTGCCCGATTACGATACGAATTCAGCCGTCAGTTTGCACCGTACATTGGTGTGGAGTGGACCAATAGATACGGACAAACCGCTGAATATGCAGAGCTAGATGGTAACAAAAGTAATCAAACTGAATACGTAGCCGGAATAAAATTTTGGTTTTAAATACTATTAAAATAAGAGGTTAGTATGAAATATATAAAAATTTTGGGGGCTACATTTGCTCTATTACTTTCACAAAGTGTATCAGCACACATTTCGCTGCTTTCAACAACACCGGCCATAGAGTCGATGTTGATGAAAAGTCCCGAACAGTTATCAATGACCTTTAGCGCAGAAGTACGCGTGACCAAACTCGTTTTAAGTAGTGACAATGAACAAATCGACTTTAACTTTAAGCCTATTGCTAAATCCGCCCGCACATTTGAGTGGCCTCTACCTAACTTAAAACAAGGAAAATACAGTGTTAATTGGATTGTCCTCGGCCCAGATGGCCACAAAATGAGAGGGACGTATTATTTTATGATCCATGCAAGCCCGGCAGCGTCGAACAAAATGATACCAATGCCAAGTTCACATAAACAACATAGTCATTAGAGAAAATTCGATGTTAATAAGTTACTGGACCGTTATGGCATTATTGTTAAAATTAGCAAATTATGTCGCAATATTAGCGTTAGCAGGAAACTTGATCCTGCGCATATTAATGCCAGATCGGATACTCGACCCCAATAATAAAACCACTCGACCAATGTGGCTCATTTTTATGCCAATTTTAGACAAAAGGTTGATGGCGTTTCTGCTAATCGGTTTAACTGCAACCTTGTTGCATATTCCGATAGAAGCAGGTGCATTGGCAGAAAATGGTGTGAGCGGCATGATAGAACCTATCATGCTCGACATTACATGGAATTCGGCAATCGGTGACCAAGTTGCGTTGCGGGCTCCTGCAATTGTATTGGCAATATTCGCTATTCTATTTTTATACAAAGAAACACCAATGACTAAGGTGATTCAAAATACACTTTTAGGCTTAGCTTTATGTTTAATGGCATACAGTTTTACAAAAACCGGCCACACTGCTGAAAAAGGCATTTTACTTAAACTAATATTAACAATTCACCTAGTCACAATCTCTAGCTGGGTTGGTTCATTGTTACCACTTTATAACAGCTGCATTTTATTGTCAGTTGCCGAAGTTAAAACCCTTATGCGGCAATTTGGACAGCTGGCCATTGTTATTATCGTGTTGTTATTGCTCTCTGGCATCATCTTAATTACGCAATATATTGGCTCAATTACACTGTTATTTACTTCCAGCTACGGTCAATTGCTATTACTTAAATTGTTTTTGGTTTCCAGTATGTTGATGCTAGGCGCTTGGCACAAACTGAGATTGGTTCCGCAGTTAAGTGAACAAAGTCATATCGTTACTCTTAAACGCTCTATCGGGGTTGAGTTATCGTTGGCAATATTAGTACTGGTGACAACAAGCATATTTACGACATTTACTGGCCCCAATTTGGAATAACCGCGTCGATTAATTATTAAGGTTATTTGCTTAACTTTTTCCGCCGACTTATTTACCAATAATAAAAAGAAACCAAAATAGAAGACAGCAACAACACACTATTTAATAACAATAAGAGACAACATAATGATTAAGAAAAACGTTCTACTTACCCTACTTTCACCACTTGTATTAGCTGGTGCGATGTTATCTGGCATCGCGTCTTTTAACACAACAGCTCACGGAAATGAGCCACTTCCAAAAAGCAATCCGATGTTTGTCGGTATGGAAAGTGATGCTGCTGATGCAATAAACTCGTTTCATAAAGCCCTGCGCAGTGGTGATAAAAAAACGGCACGCGCATTTTTAGCCGACGATATTGTCATATTTGAAGGCAAGGGCGTTGAACGTTCTGCTGATGAATATGCAAATCATCACATGTTGTCAGACATGAAGTACCTCGCGGTTATTAATAGCAAAAAGCTAGAGCACCAAGTTTTTGTCAAAAACGACATGGCCTATTCGTTTTCACGCAGCAAAACAACGGGGACTTACAAAGACAAAACCGTTGATTATATTTCGTTAGAAACAATGACTTTAGTTAAAACAGATCAAGGTTGGAAAGCAACTCATATTCATTGGTCTAGATAAGATTACCCAAAACCATAAGGGCCCTCGTTGTTGAAGGCCCTTTGCATCACATCATTTTATCAAACGGCTTACAAGTGTTTAAAGATAAAGTCCTATTTGAGCAAGACCCGTAACCTACTTATCCGTATACTAGGTTTCGAATTTTAAATTAGAAACAATTACACCACCCCCTATGCGCCTTGACCGTTTTATATGTAAAAGTACCCAACTTACCCGCGAAGAAGCGCGAACAGCCGTTACAGAAGGACGAGTAGTCGTAAACAACGTCGTTGATATACATGAAGCCTATCAAGTTCATGAAAACAACATGATTACGTTAGACGGTGAGTTATTAACACCACGAGCTTCACGGTATTTGATGTTGCATAAGCCTGCAGGTTTTATCAGTTCAAACGTCGACGCACGTTATCCATCGCTATTTCACCATGTCGATATTAGCGACAAAGACAACTTACACATTGCTGGCCGCTTAGATAGAGATACCACAGGCTTGGTATTAATTACCGATGACGGCCGTTGGTCGTTTAATATTATTTCCCCGGATACACACTGCCCTAAACGATATCGAGTGTCGTTGCGCAATCCAATTACGGTAGAGGCAATCGAGCAACTGCAAAATGGCGTTTTGTTGGATGGCTTAGACACGCCAACGCGTCCAGCAATTTTGGAAGTGATCACGGACCAAGAAGTATTACTCACGATTACTGAAGGTAAATACCATCAAGTTAAGCGTATGTTCGCTGCTGTTAGAAATAAAGTGGTGACATTACATAGGGAAAAAGTGGGTAACTTAGAACTCGATATTCCAGAGGGGCAATGGCGATATTTGACGCCAACAGAAGTCAATTATTTTCAGCAAGAAGCGGATACCAGTGAAATTTCAAAACCCTAAATAATTATCACGGTGTAGAACATTTCAAAATTGTTGCATTGGCTTCTTTACCTACTATAACCATTCGCCATAAGGTCAAATTGAACCTTATTTTGGCGCACTGTATATTTCTGTTCTAATCGGCGTAATCAACACACTCTTAACACTAGGACATTCCTTTGACAATAGAACGCATCGAAACCAAACAACGTATGAGCCGCATCGTTAAACATAACGGGACTATTTATCTATGTGGTCAAGTCTGTGCGGACGCGAGCAAAGACATCACCGAACAAACACAAACAATGTTGGATAAAGTCGATACCTTGTTAGCAGACGCTGGCAGCGATAGAGAGCACATATTATCCGCAACAATCTACATCAAAGACATGGCTGACTTTGCGGCGATGAACGACGTTTGGGATAACTGGGTGCCAACTGGGTTTGCACCAGCACGCGCTTGTGTAACCGCAAATATGGCTCGCGAAGCACTGTTAGTGGAAATATCGGTAATAGCTGCTGAAAAATAATTACAGGTTCAAAACGCGTTAAGTTAAGCAATAACTAAAGTGCCGTATCTATTTAAATACGGCATTTTCTATTGGCTCACTTAATTATCGTTTTGCTAAATCTATTACGATTGTTTAAATTTCTTTAGTAAACTTTTACCGTAATCAATCGCCTTGCGTTCAATTTTAGTTAATGGGTCAGCTTGTTCTTTTTTCGGCGTTTGAAAAATTGATTTAGCAAACCTAATGGCTTCTTTTTCAAATGTGTTTAGTTTTACCGACCCCAATGTTTCTGAATTTTTTGTCGTGTCCATCTTTTGCTCCTGAATTAAGCCTGTAATTGACGTTTCAAAAACAGCAGCAAGACACTTTAAAGATTCCGCACCGACACTTTTTCCACTCTCGACTCGTTGAATAGTCCGAGCGCTTAAACCTGAATGAAGGGCTAGTTCTTCTTGAGTCCACCCTTTTCCCAATCGACGCTGTTGAATACTCATCCGTTTCCCTTGTGCTGTTTGATGTCTATTTATGACAGTCTTTGAGGTGATTAAACACGACAAAACGGCGACAAAAGCTGTTTTGTCGACGACAACCAGACATTAAATTCGATAAACGCCGCTAACAATTGCGCTGTTGATTATTCAACCTTAAAACTAACAGATACTTTGGCTTTGTATTTCAGCTCTTCAAATGAGGCTTTAGACATGGGATTTATGTCTGACGAATAATTGCTTTTTTCTTTTGAACGTCGATACGCCATTACTTCGATAACTTCTATATCGTGTTCAGGGTTTGCATTGTTGTCACTAAAGCTAATGGGGACCAACTTAATACCAAGTTTTTCTGAATAAAATTGTTTTTCTTTCAATACATTGTCTAAAGCCTGAGCTTTTACTTTTTCAATGTACTCTGCTTTTTTTGAATGTTCGTATTCTGTTTTTAACAGCGTCACTTCACGATTTTGATCAACCACTTTTGCTATGCTTTCCATAGCGCTTTCTGAGTTGATCCGAATGGCAATAACGTTGCTCACTTTATAACTGTCAGGTTTATCCCCAAACCAGCCATAATCTGGTGACGTTGAAAATTTAGAATTATTAATATTTTTCAATTCAATGCCGGCATTGGTAAGCATCGATGAAATTTTTGCTCTTAATTTAGAATTTTTGTTTAAGGCTACAGATAATTTATCATCTTCCGTTGTCGCCACTAAGCTGATAATTGCAATGTCCTTAAACACAACTTCTTCGGCGGTTCTTGTTATCGTAATGATATTTTCACTTGGATGAAGAAATCGCTTTAATTCATCGGGACTGCCTTTCAGTTCAGGTGCCGACAATGCATTAAAAGAAAAAATAGCTGCGAGTATTAATATTGATTTGTTCAAATTCAACTCCATTGTTTATGAATAAATTAAAGCAATTGCTTATCAAAGCGCATTGCTTAGATAACCATCTCCATTAAAAAAATAGCCTACAAAATCTGTTGAATTGTTGATTTCAATTTCTCTGTATCTATTGGTTTAGCGATAAAACCGTTCATGCCCGCTACCAAACATTTCTCTTCATCACCTTTCATTGCATTGGCGGTTAACGCAATAATTGGAATGTTTTTGTTTTCTGGGCAGACTTCACCAATTCTAATAATTTGTGTTGCTTCTAGCCCATCCATTTCAGGCATTTGACAATCCATTAGCACCAAATCAACACGTCGTAAATCTTTTAGGGCGTCTAATGCCTCAAGTCCATTGTTAGCAACGGTTACAATACAACCAAGGTTGGTCAACAGATTTTGCGCAACGAGCTGATTAATCTTGTTATCTTCAACTAAGAGGATGTTTAACCCTGAGAGTTCAATATCCGAACTTTGAACTTTAATCGGAGCGGCTTTGATTTTCTCTTTACCAACTGGGAATACAAAAGAGGCGACAAAGTTGCTGCCCTCTCCAACAGTGCTTGTCACTTTGAGATCACCTCCCATTAGCCCACACAACTGTTTAGATATGGATAATCCCAATCCAGTTCCACCGTACTTTCGTGTTGTCGATTCATCTGCTTGAGTAAAGGCATTGAATAATGAGGCAATTTTTCTGTCGTCGATACCTATTCCAGTATCTAATACTGATAATTCAACTTTTCGAACTTGGCCTGTCACCTCAGTTTTTAAACTAATTCGGATTTCACCTTGGCTTGTAAATTTAATCGCGTTTGAAAGCAAATTAGTAAGTACCTGCCTAACTCGCATTGGGTCACCGACACTCCATAACGGATCAGCTTGATCAAAATCAAGAACCAATTCAACGCCATTACCTTCCAACAAATATCCTTGTGTAGAAGCAACTTCTGCAACAAGCGCGCTTAGCGCAAAATCCATTTTTTCAAACGAGACTTTCCCAGCATCAAGTTTCGATAAATCTAAAATATCGTTGATTAAACTTAAAAGCGCTTTAGCACTGGTTTGGGCTATATCGACTTTATGTTTTTGCCCTTCATCAAGATCGGTAAACGTCAGCAATTCCAACATCCCCAATACGCCGTTCATTGGCGTTCGGATTTCATGACTCATATTGGCCAAGAACTTTGATTTTGCCTTATTTGCGTGATTCGCCTCATAGAGCGCAATTTCTAATTCATGGGTTTTATCTGCGACTATTTTTGTTAAGTTTTTATTCAAAACAGCCAACTGCTGATTCGCCGACTGAGTTTCGAGTGTCGCCAATCGGACTTTATTTAAGGTGTCCCCTAACGTTTCTGAAAAACGCTGAATAATTGGGATCATCTGATTAAATTCGGTAATAAAAGACGATTTAATATCAAGTTTCATCTGTTCAAAATTTTTGTTTTCTGAGGCATTAGCCACTGTCCTGGTCAATTCCATTATTGGTCTACTGACTTTTCTAGCCACTGTTAACATGATGAAATATAAAGCAATGATAAATATTCCTAAGATCGAAAGTGACCCAACAGCCATCTTAGAAATATGTTGTTCGTAGAGGTTTCGAGGTAATAGCACCATAATCTGCCAACCCGTATCTTCAATGGTTGAACTCTCAACTATAAGGTAATCGCCGAGTTCATCTTTGAAGTAATAATTTTTTGGATCGGCAATGTGCTTAAACATTAACGAATTAGACATGTCCTGTAACAACTCAAGTTGCAAAGGACTGGAACTGAAAACCACTTTATTTTTGTCATCTAGTACAATCATTGTTTGACTTTCGTCGATGCGTCGACGGTCAAAGTCAGCAAAAATTGACAGATCTAACGATGCCTCATAGATCCCAGCAAAGCTGTCGTTTTTGATAATTGGCACCGACAGAGCGACAATCGTATCGTTCCCAAAACCCGTGCCGATAAATACGTCTGAAATAACTGGCCTAGATTGTAATTTTGCATCGATAAAATAATCTCTGTGGCTAACATTTGTATTCTGCCCGACACCATCCATTAAATAGGAGGGATAAGCCGCGATAATGTTGCCTAACTTATCCGTCGCTAACATCGTTAAAAAATCAGGATGTTGCTCTGCGACTATTTGCAGTCGACTGTTTTGTACGTCGGTAGAATTGTCGTCATGGGTTTTTGCTAAAATTTGCAAACTACGCTTGCCGCTGGAAAAGTATCTTCTCACCTGCGCTGCAACATGCTCAGATTCTAACGAGAGTTGTGTTTGCAATTCGCTTAATTTTTCATTTTGAGTTTGATTTAGCCAAAAATAAGCATTTGCAAATACAGCAAAAGTAACCGAATAAATAACGCTTAAAGAAATGAACGAGCTTAAACGTAAAGGTCGTAATACTCGACCTTTTATCCAAATACTTAAACCATGGGCTAACGCAAAACCAATAAGTAAGTTTATGACGCCGTTTACAACGAACTTGATGACAATTGCGACCTTAGTAATGTAAAGATAATCTGTGAAACTAAAAAACAAAAATGCGACGGTCGCTGCCCCAAATGTAATCCAGTAAATCCCGCCCCAAGTGAGTGGAGACTTAGACTTACGAACGCAGTAATAGACAACTAATACTTCAAATAAAAATGGCGGGACAACCAAAAAATGTCCCCAATTGAGGTAAGTCACACAGGAAGCAACGACGGATGTGATAATTCCAATTACGCCGCCAAATACTATAGTCAACGCCACCGCAATGACGTTTCCAAAGATCAGTGACGCACCAGAAAACAATGGTAAAGGGAAGTAATTAGCGAGTGCGGCGAAAATTATTAGGCTCACTATAAGTAGCTTTTTTAACGCCGAGAGATTTCCAAATTTTATAGTTTCTAACACAAATAAAATACAGCCTTTGCAAAGTTACTCTACACCATAACCATTATTACTTTACTCGACAAATTTAATTGCCACTTTTTGCCTAATAAATTTCACGACAAAAGGTAAATTAAATGAATTTATTATGACTGTAAGCAACTTAACAAATTGGTTTGTGCAATTGGGAGTAATTGACTCTTTATGTTTACGTTTAGTTCGATATTGTAGTTAAGTAATATCTAAGAAAAACACGATTTAAGTATTAGTAAAGAGTTATTAGAAACGGCTGGTAAACTGTCACAATAATGTAAAAGGCTCTAGGTAAACTCTGTTGTTATGAAAAAAATATTATTTTACCTAGCCTCTTTTCTAATTTTTATTGCCACAATATATATCACTGAAAAAAATATTGGCTGGCGAACAATTATTGTCAGTTTAGCGGATATCCCGTTACAAACTCTTAGCGGGTTAGTTGCCTTGAGCATTCTCAACTACGTATTAAGAATGTGGCGAATTCGTTGGAGTTTACAACTGCCTAGCAACGCGTCGGTCACTGTTTTTTACATCACCACTAGCCATAATTTATGGAACATATTGATGCCGATGCGTCTAGGAGAAGCAAGCTTTCCACTGTTAATAAAACAACATTTTGCAATCGATTACGTCACATCAAGTAGTCATTTACTGTTGTTTAGGCTACTCGATCTCGCTGTTTTATTGAGTATATTTGTCCTGACGCTTTGTTTAGTCACAGTGCCTATGATGTTTATTCCTTGCTTAGTGGTCATTACACTCATGTTCTGGGCAGCACCGTATTTACTCTCTTTAATTTCCGTTACATTAAAAAAAACGCAATTTTCAGTTGGCCAAAGAGTTGCTTTAGCCCTAGAACAACTGAGTGGTAACCAACATCAGCTCGCGTTAATTTCCATTACAACATGGGGCATTTGGGCCCTTAAACTGCTGGCCTTTGTGTTGTTTTGTATATTCGCCAGTGGTTTACCTGCTTTTGATGCACTGATGAGTATCATTATTGCCGACCTATCTTCCATTTTGCCGATACATGGGTTTGCTGGCACAGGCACCTTTGAGGGGGCTTTTGTATTGGGTGGGTTGCAAACTGGAGCGACGACTGACGCATTATTGCAGGCCGCTGTTCAGTTACACCTTTATCTAATCTTTGTGGCAACCTTAGCAACATTCATTGGTTATTGCTTACATCTAATGGTGCCTACGACATTAAAAACGGCCAAATAAAAACCGAAGGTTTAAGATTCCAACGCAGCTCTTAATGTCACCAAATTGTCATTTGAGGTTCAACTGTTGTTAACTTCCCGTTCAACTTAATGTCACGTTAATTTCATAGATTTGTTGCAAATAACAGCAGTCAACGGAATTAACATGACCTCTCATGCCACCAATGCTCAACCAACGACACGCTCGAACTCGAGTTCATATGTGTCTCCAACACCTAAAATAAACCTGTCGCTTGTTGTGCCATTGTATAAAGAGCAGGACAACATCCATCCCCTATTTACTCGGATCCAAAATGCACTGGGCCCAACACAGTTTAACTGGGAAGTTATTTGCGTCGACGATGGCAGCCCAGATGCAACACTCAGTGAATTACACAGCGCAAATAAGCAGTTTGGTGAACATTTTAGAATAGTGGAATTGCAACGAAATTTTGGCCAAACCGCTGCTATGCAAGCGGGTATCGACGTGGCTCGTGGCGACATCATCGTAACCATGGATGGCGACCTTCAAAACGATCCTGCTGATATTCCGCGCATGGTAAGTGAGTTACAAGAACGTAATTTAGATATGTTGCAAGGCTGGCGTAAAGCCAGAAAAGACAATTGGTTACTGCGAAAACTACCTTCAAAAATAGCCAATAAACTTATCGCTAAGATCACCGGCGTTAAACTCAAAGATTATGGCTGTAGCCTTAAAGTCTATCGTGCGGGTGTGATTAAACAGATTAGATTATTTGGCGAAATGCATCGTTTTATTCCGGCCTGGGTTGCGTCGGTGACAAAACCTTCGCGCATTGGGGAAACTCAAGTGACTCATCATAGTCGTCAATTTGGTGAATCAAAATATGGGTTATCTCGAACATTTAGAGTACTACTCGACCTATTATCCGTGTCATTTTTTATTAAATTTGCAGCACGTCCCGGTCACTTTTTTGGCTATGTAGGCCTGACATTGCTTACCATTGGTGGGCTAATCATGAGTTATCTCGCCGGTCTAAAATTTATATTAGGCGAAGACATCGGCGGTCGCCCAATGTTTTTCATCGGGATCCTCTTCTTAATAGCAGCGCTACAGATGTTAACAACAGGCGTATTAGCCGAAATCATGTCTCGCGTTTTATTCCAATCGACCAATACTAAAGGGTACAGCATTAGAAACTCAGTAGTCGTGCCGGCCGATGCATGCTGGTCAGCACCGAGCCACAGCCAACTCGATACATCGACGAACAGCTCAAATGAAGTAAAAACAGGCACATGTTAATTATGTTCAAAGTTAAATGTGACCTCGTTCAAAACCCGATATTTTTGCTACTCGTGGTATTTATTGCGTTTTTTCTCAACCTTGGTGGGGTGCCGTTATTTGACCTTGATGAAGGCGCGTTTGCCGAAGCAACACGGGAAATGCTGGTAACAAGCAATTTTTCTGCGACGTATTTAGACGGACAACCACGGTACGATAAACCAATATTCAGTTACTGGATGCAGGCGATATCAATATCCATCTTTGGCTTAAATGAATGGGCCGTTAGATTGCCTTCAGCTTTGGCAGGTTCTTTATGGCTGCTGGCTGGATATCGCTTTGCAAAAGAGCAATGGGATGAATCGAGTGCACGCTATTTTGTCGCCGCGATGAGTTTAATATTGTGGGTAATGATCATTGCAAGAGCAGGCACAGCTGACGCTTGGCTAAATCTTTTTGTGTCACTTACCCTATTTAATATGTGGCGATTTAGCCAAAACCCTAGTCGTATTTTATTACTTTCTGTTTATTTTTGGATGGCGTTAGGATTATTAACAAAAGGCCCTGTCGCGGCACTCATTCCCTTGTTAACTGGTGTAATAGCTTTTGCCTTACAGGGAAAATTGACTTTATTTTTTCGTGCTTTGGTTAATCCATTGGGTTGGATCGTATTGCTAGTTGTGGTGAGTCCTTGGTTAATTATGGTTTATCAAGAGCAAGGACTGGGCTTTTTCCATGGTTTTATTTTTGAGCACAACCTCAATCGATTTAGCCAAACCAAAGAACAGCATGGCGGCCAACTATATTACTATTTTATCTTGTTGCCTGTTATTTTATTGCCGTTTTCCAGCGCCCTGTTTGCGTTAATATATCGAATTAAAACGTACTGGAAAAAGCCATTAGAACAATTTTTGCTGATCTGGTTTTTAGTCGTTTTGACCCTTGTTTCGCTGTCAAAAACTCAGCTTCCCCATTATGTGTTGTATGGTTTGCCAGGGATTGTTTTAATTATCGCTCACCATCGTACCGAGCTGTTACGTCACATAGCGGGATTGGCGTTCCCTCTAATATTTATTTTTATATGTGCGATATTGCCGCTACTGTTTCCGTATTTTGTCACTGACAATTTGTCTTACGACATGGCGCTGCTAAAACAGTACGACCAGTTTTTTAATGTTCGATATTTAGTATGCAGCGGTATTTTGCTTGGCCTCGCATTATCTTTAACGTTTTTAATTAAAGATTCGATGGCAAATCGAACCATCTATGTTGGTGTTATTCAATCTATTTTTGTTTTCACCCTACTGATCGAAGCTATTGCCGGTTTGCAGCAACTTCCAGTTTATAACGCTGCGTTACATAAAAACCCTCAAAACAAACCCATAATTGCGTATCAAATAAGAATGCCGAGTTTTAGTGTTTATCGAGAGCAAGTCACTCCGACTCGCTCACCACAAATTGGCGATCGGGTGTTTACTAAAATAGACAAAATTGCCGAGCTTAAACTCGCCATAGCCGATTTAACTCCTGTCGCTGAGCTTCAGGTTGTTTTTAAGCAAGGCGGTATTGTTTTAGTTGATATTAACTTTGCTCAGTCAGCTTTTAGGATGTCGACATCAGCCGTACCGACAACTCTGTTTTCCACATTTAAGTCCCGACAACTAATGCCACTCGGCGATAAGAATTAATCATGACCTCGTTATTTCAACAAATTATTTCTAATCTGAAATTTGCCCAATTACGTCAGGAACTTGCCGTTGCAAAGCGCTTGTTCATTCTCAATTTTCAATCGAAAAAGTTACTGTCGTTGCTCCATACTGCATTAGCCTTTATTGCCATCTCCGCCATTTTATTTGCGTCAAATGGCTACCATACAGGGTTTCAAACCATCAATAATGTGTCTGGGTATTTACCTGAAAGTTTGTTGCAAATAATAACCTTTTTAGGAGATTCCACCGTCGCATTGGCTTTGATGCTATTTTTTGCACGTAAGAACCCAGCAACTTTGTGGGTTGTATTTGTTGCCGCCATAATTGGCATGATGATAAGCCATGGAATGAAAGACTACTTTGCTATGTTGCGGCCCGCATCTGTACTAGCGTCAACTGAGTTTTATATTATTGGAAAGCCGGTTTATCTCGGTAGCTTTCCGTCAGGCCACTCGTTAACCATATTTGTTTTTGTCGCTACCTTGATGTACTTTTCGAGCCGAAAACAAACACAGCTTTGGCTATTGTTATTTGGTATGACAATCTCTCTAAGTCGGGTACTTGTCGGCGCTCATTGGCCAATTGACATTTTAATCGGGTCTGCACTAGGCCTCATTTCTACCGTTTTAGCTGTGACGATATGTCAGCGATTCACTATTGGATTTAACCTCGTTATTCATTTGCTCCTGCTGACCTTACTATTCGCGGCAGGCTTAAGTTTATTTCAACATGATGGGGGCTATCCACTCGCAGCTGATTTTGCAAAGCTCTTAGCTTGGTTCACTTTGTTTGTTGTGATTAAAGATTACGGATTAAACAACGTCATAACTAAAACACTAGCAAGTACTCACTTGTTACATAAAATGCATAAAATAAAACGAAATAACTAATATTGGCTCATTTGTAGATATTATAGGTTTTGGTAGCAGTTACTCAAATAGGCCGGCTAAATAGCAAGTGCTGTTTGAATTACTCTTTTCATTGCTGACAAACGGTTATTTACAGTTGTGTTGCCAGTAAGGGACTCTGTTAATGGTAGGAAAGCGCCAGCAAATTTGGGACTAATCAAATTGAAATGCCAGCGCTTTCCTGAAACTAGAATGCCCAACGGTTTTTTCTAAGTCTTTATTTGTGTCAAATATAAAATTAATAATTTCCCAATATCCCAATTTGAGATACTAAAAAACATGTTGTAAACCAGTCAATTAAAGTGACGGTGGGTCAATAATTAAATTAGTGTTGAACATTTGGAGATATCAAACAGGGTGTTATATCCCGTTTCTAATCAGCATGAAACTCCACTTAGAGCTCAAATATGGTGAGGGCTAGATTCAAAAAAGCCCACTCAATGAGTGGGCTTTGATAAAGATTTACTATGCGACTCTGTTTATATCGCCGCTAGGAACTGTAACTTCCATGTTACCTAAATCCATTTAGTTCCTATTTTTCATTCCTTTATTAAATCTTAGTTTGTGTAGTTTCAAATGTTACTTCGAAGAACCAACGAACTCAGGGTAAGCTTCGATACCACATTCAGAGCGGTCAACACCTTCGTATTCTTGCTCTTCAGTAACACGGATGCCCATCACAGCTTTAAGTGCGAACCAAACGATGAAGCTAGTTACGAATACCCATCCGAAGATAGTTGCTGCACCGATGATTTGACCACCTAGAGTTGCGTCGCCATTTGTAATTGGAACTAATAGAAGACCTAGTAGACCAACAACACCGTGAACAGAAATCGCACCAACTGGATCATCAATCTTAACTTTGTCTAACGACGTGATTGAGATAACAACTAAGATACCGCCTAAAGCACCAAACAATGTTGCTTGTAATGGTGTAGGAGTTGAAGGCTCAGCAGTAATTGTTACTAGACCAGCCAACGCGCCGTTAAGTGCCATTGTAAGGTCAGCTTTCTTGAATAAGATAGCAGCTAGAACTAGAGCAGCAATCGCACCACCAGCAGCCGCGGCATTAGTGTTTAAGAAAACAACCGCAACAGAGTTTGCACTACCGATATCGCCAAGTTTAAGAACTGAACCACCGTTAAAGCCAAACCAACCCATCCACAAGATGAATGTACCTAATGTTGCCATTGGCATGTTCGCACCTGGGATTGCGTTAACTTTACCTTCTTTAGTGTATTTACCTTTACGAGCGCCTAGTAATAATACACCTGAAAGAGCAGCAGCTGCACCGGCCATATGAACGATACCAGAACCTGCGAAGTCAACCATAGTCAGAGAGTAAAGACCAAATACTTCTTGTCCACCCCAAGTCCATGAACCTTCCATTGGGTAGATGAAACCAGTCATTACAACTGCGAATGCTAAGAATGCCCAAAGTTTCATACGCTCTGCAACCGCACCAGATACGATTGACATAGCAGTTGCAACAAACACAACTTGGAAGAAGAAGTCAGAAGCACCAGAGTAGATAGAGCCACCAACAAAACCGTCTTCACGTGCAGCAAATTCGCCTAATGTCGCATCAACGTCAACGCTTTCGATACCCGATAAGAAGATACCGCCGTCATACATGATTGCGTAACCGCAAACTAAATACATGATGCAAGAGATTGCAAATAGCGCAACGTTCTTTGTTAAAATTTCTGTTGTGTTTTTCGAACGAACCAAACCAGCTTCTAACATTGAGAAACCAGCAGCCATCCACATGACTAAAGCACCACAAACTAAGAAATAGAATGTGTCCATAGCATATTGTAAGTGAAATATATTTTGTTCCATGATCCGACTCCTTAAATCGCTTCGCCGTCAGTTTCACCAGTACGAATACGTACCGCTTGAACTAACTCTGATACAAATATTTTACCGTCACCAATTTTTCCGGTGTTGGCAGCTTCTGCGATAACTTCAACTAAACGCTCAGCGTTTTCGTCTGAAGTTGCGATTTCTAATTTAACTTTAGGTAAGAAGTCGACTTGATATTCCGCGCCGCGGTATAATTCAGTGTGACCCTTCTGACGACCGAAACCTTTAACTTCAGTAACAGTAAGACCTTCTACGCCTACTTCACTGATGGCTTCGCGTACATCATCAAGTTTAAATGGCTTGATTATGGCAGTGACCAGTTTCATTGTTGTTTCCTTTATATTTTTGTTTATTATTTTATCGCATTGTATTAAGAAAGATCAGTGCCACAAGTTTAAATGATTGATATAAAAGAGGTTTTTGGTTTTTTCATTAACTAGATAACAAAAAACGCCCCAATATGGGGCGTTTAGCAATGTCAATTTGGTGCAGGAATAGGATTAGAAATTTATGCGTTTTTAAGGGGCACTAGGGTGTTCTAAAAAGACCGCAGATACGTTTGTATCCACCTTGATTTTTACGGTTTTATCGAGAAAAGAATACACAGTTCGGACTTTAATAGACTGCCCAAACCATTCGATAGTCGACTCAAAGTACTGGCCAACAAATCGTTCTTTCGTTACTTTTATTTTTGAATCTAGGCTAAATTCTAAACGTAAATGATGTGGTCGCAGGTAGATATCAACATATTGTCCAACCATAGATTCTATTGATGATTCACCGCAATAAGCTATTTCGCCAAGTTCTGACGATAACCTATGCGCAGACGCTACTTGCGTTCTAAGCCATAGCCCTTCCCCTAAAAACTCTGCGACAAACCGTGTTTTAGGATAGTTAAATAAACGTTCGGCTGTATCTATTTGTTCTATTTGTCCTTCGTTTAATACCGCAATACGATCACAAAAAGCAAAAGCTTCATCTTGGTTATGTGTAACAAAAAGCGCGGAGGTATTTTGGTCTTTAAGCAAGGTTCTAATATCGGCAATCAACTCGAACCGAAACTGCGGGTCGATGTTGGAAAATGCTTCATCGAACAACAAAATATTTGGTTTACAGGCAAGCGCTCGAACGATGGCGATTCTTTGTTGCTGTCCACCTGACAGCTGATGTGGGTATTTACCGCGGCTTGAGGATAATTTAATAAGCGCCAGCATTTCTGTTACGCGCTCTAAGCGTTTTTCTTTAGGTAAATGACCTAACCCAAACGCAACATTTTCTTCAACGGTTAAATGCGGAAACAACGCGTAGTCTTGAAATATCAGACCGACATTGCGCTTTTCCGTTGGCAAGTTGAGTTTGTCACTTAGTACTAATGTATCGCCAATATTTACCGTCCCTGAAACGTCTTCAAGCAGTCCTGCAACGGCTTTAAGAACGGTACTCTTGCCGCCGCCTGAAGGACCAAATAATGCCACGATTTCACCTGGCTCAATTTGCAGGTTCAATTTTTTAATGACAGGTTGGTTCTGGTAACTTACTTCGAGATTTTGAATGTTTAAAACTGACATGACATTTCCAACTACGTGTTAACTCAAAACCATTTTGCTAATGAGAGTCGATAGAACGATTTAATAAAATTAACGGAACGAGTCCAACAAGGACAATTAAAATGGCCCCTAAAGCAGCTATTTCAAGCTGCTCGTCACTCGCAAATTGATAGACATAGGTTGGTAGAGTTTGAAAATCAAATGGCCTAAGCAATAGCGCTGCTGGCAGCTCTTTCATACTTTCAACGAAGATCAACAATGACGCAACTAATGCGCTTTTACGAATTAGCGGCAGATGAACTTTCGATAATAATTTCACACCACCTTGCCCCATTGTTTTAGACACCATGTCTAGTGACGGGCTAATTTTCATGTAACTGGCTTCTACGCTTTTATTTGCGATAGCAACAAATCGAACCAAATGAGCAAGTATAATGGCGATAATAGAGCCACTTAACAATAAACCTGGCCCCTGCATTCCGAACGACTCCGCAATTTCATTGATGCTCGTATCTAAAAAGCTCAATGGAATAAGCACACCTATCGCCATAACCGTACCTGGAATTGCATAACCTGTGCTCGCAAGTTTTAAACTAAACTTTTGAGCCGGATATGGGCGACAACGTAAAATAAAGTTTAATACTACCGACAAAGCAAGCGCGGCGATCGCGGCAATCGCAGCAATCAAAATACTATTAAACGCATAAGTCATGATCCCCGTTGACCAGGATTCTGCATAGTAATCGAGTGCATACCCAACTAGGACCGCGGCGGGAACAACAAATGCGATGATTAAAATTAGACTGCAAAAACAAAAGGCTATAATGCTCTGTTTAGTTGAAAGCTGATACATTAACTTTTGTTGACTAACCTTAGCATCTGCGCCGGTTTGTTTTTTACCGTTCTGTAGTCGTTCAACGTACAAAAGCATAAACATACCGAGCACCATAATTGACGACAACTTTGCCGCCGAGCCTAAATCATAATGCCCTAACCAAGTGTCATAAACGGCTGTAGTTAATGTACTTACCGCAAAATAATGAACTGTTGCAAAATCCGCCATACTTTCCATCATTACCAGAGCAACACTAGCGATAATGGCATTTCGGGCTACTGGTAAAGAAACTTTAAAGAAGCAGCGGAGTGGCGATTGTCCCAGCGTTCTAGCGGCATGAGTTAACGCGGCATTTTGTTCCAAAAAACTAGCACGAACCATTAAATAAATATAAGGGTACAGCACTAAAGCCAGCATCAGTGACGCGCCTTCAATACTGCGGATATCAAAAAACCAATAGTCATTTGGTGATTGCCAGCCGAACCAACTTCTTAACGCTATTTGAATTGGTCCCGCGTAGTCGAGCAAATCAGTATAGGTATAAGCCACTAAATAAGCTGGCATAGCTAAGGGCAAAACAAGCGCCCATTTAAAAAACGATTTGCCTTTAAATTCACAAACAGACATTAACCAAGCTAAGGGCACACCTATTAACAGGGCTAAAAAACCTACTGAAAACACCAATATTAAAGTATTTACAATATAGTCGCCTAGAACAGTTTGCTTTATATACTCAAAACTTTCACCTTCACCAACAATGGCCTCGTAAAACAAAGCGAACAAAGGCGTTGATAATAAAACAGCGAGAAGCAACCCACCTAAATGAACTTTAGAGAGTGTTCTGAAAATAGAAACGACTAAGGCAGCCAATCGGCTGCCTTTTGCATGTTCTGTTATTTTTTGTGGCTGAGGCAACGTTTCCGCAACGGCCTCACTACCTGATATTCCTAATGACAATGTGTGCCCTACAGATCAAATTTTACCTTATCAACTAAACGCAAAGCCGCTTGGCGGTACTGTGCAATTTGAGTTAATGGCAATGTATCTTCTTTAAATTTACCCCAGCTCGCCACAAGTTCAGATGGTTCAACATTTGGGTTAACTGGGTATTCCATATTTAACGACGCATAAGCTTGTTGTGCTTTCTCTGACGCTAAAAATGCAATTAACAATTTGGCATTTTCACTATGCGGAGCAAACTTTGCAACAACTGCACCCGAAACATTAATGTTTACGCCACGATCGTTTTGATTTGGAAACACAATATTGACCGCTTCGGCCCAAGGTTTTTGGTCTTCATTCGTTAGCATTTTACCAAAATAATAACTGTTGCCTAACGATACATCACAAAGCCCTTCTTTAATTGCTTTTACTTGAGCACGGTCATTACCCTGTGGTTTACGAGCTAGATTGGCTTTAACACCGCGTAGCCATTGTTCCGTAGCTGCTTCACCTTTATGTGCGATAAACGACGAAATCAAACCAATATTGTATGGATGTTTGCCACTACGTGTACAAATTTTACCATCGAAGTCTGCTGAACCTAAATCTTCATAAGTTAGATTAGACGGATTAGCAATTTTGGCTTTAGATGCATATATGTTGCGAACACGTTTTGTTAATGCAACCCAATGGCCATTTTCATCACGAAAATGTGCAGGTACCGACTGATCTATTTCAGCTGACTGAAATGATTGAGTTAATCCTTCGTCTTTTAATTGCAATAATTTACTAAAATTAGATGTTAGAACAACATCCGCAGGACTGTATTTCCCTTCGCGCTTAATACGTTCAATTAAGCCGCTTTTAGCAAACACCACTTTAGTTTTAATGCCCGTTTGATCGGTAAACTGCTGCAACAAAGGTTCAATTAAAAATGACTGTCGAAACGAATAAACATTTACCGTTTTATCATTTGATCCACTGTCTTTAGCAACAGCTGTTAAACAAGTTAACCCTAGGAAAATAGCGACCAATTTTTTCATGTTTTTAAGCACTTCTATCTAATTGCGAATAATTCTCATTCATTTTAAACATCACAATAAAAATGTACAGAAATAATTTGTTCCAATTGATTCCTTTTCGATACAACGGAATTTACTGAGAATGATAATGTTTTTGGTAAAAACAATATAAGGTTCCAAACGAAACCTGATAGACACAGTTGAACAATCAACGGTATAGTGAATAACACTTATTAATTTAGACCTTCGGTTCACGACTCTATGATAAAAAGAATTGCACTTGTCGCTCATGATAAAAAGAAACCAGCCATTATTGAGTGGGCAAAAAAACACTCAGATAAACTGCAAAAACACACATTATTTGCAACCGGTACAACGGGTCGTTTAATCAAAGAAAATGCGCCATTGCTAAATCTGACACCGTTAAAAAGTGGCCCACTTGGCGGCGACCAACAGTTAGGTGCGATGATTGCTGAGGGTAAGTTAGACATCTTATTTTTCTTTACTGATCCGATGACACCACAACCGCACGACGTCGATATTAAAGCCTTATTACGTCTATCCACTATGTACAACTGTGTCGTGGCCTGTAATTTAGCGACTGCAGACTTTGTTGTCGAAAGCCCTTTATTTGAAGAACCACAGGATCACACAGTGGATTTTTCGGAATATAGCGAACGCATAGTTTAAAGGTAAACAATCGGAACACTATGAATAAAATTCGCGGTTTTACGTTAATAGAATTGATCATTGTCATTGTTTTACTTGGCATTTTAGCCGTAGTCGCGTTGCCAAAATTTATCAACGCAACAGACGACGCTAGGGAAAATGTTATTGAACAACTTTTTGGCCAAATCCAAGCGACCATTGAAATGAATTACGGCTTTGCTCAGGTTAAAAATAAAACTCGAGGAACACAAACCATTGACCTCGACGAAGTTGGCGAATATACATTTAGCGGCGGATACCCCGAAGTCAAAAGTGAAGCGACAACGCCTAACAAGTACTTTTTTGACCTCATGACCTTAGGACTAAAATCGTCGATCACAATTAACGGCGCCGAACGCACTATGGAAATTGCAGGTTTAGTGACATTTGAAAACGATACGGTTGCCCGTATCGGTTTTGGAGAAGATGATTTAGAAGACGGTGAATGTTTTGTTGAATACGAATTAGACGTTGACAATAAACCGCAGGTAACAATGATCAAAACAGGTTGCAAATAATCGCAGAAAAAGTCAGCAAGTTTCTGCAAACCTGCTATTTTATTTATTCCATTTTCCCTTACGAGTGCCTGCCAATCACATTATTACGCAATTTATAGTTCAGGCTTGACAGTATTTTCAAAAAATTCTACTGATTTAATACTGCCCATCGTTATCGGCACTCTTTGGTGGAGCGATGTAGGTAAAATGTTAAGCACACTTTTGCCTTCACTAAACGCACTGCCACCTGCATTTGAAACTAGCAACCCAAGTGGATTAGCCTCGTACAACAATCGTATTTTCCCCCTCTCCATATTCGTTCTGCTGTCAGCTGGATAAAGAAAAATGCCACCTCGATATAATATTCGATGTACATCGCCCACCATAGCCGCGTTCCATCGCATGCTAGGAACATTGTCATTGTTTGTAATTTTTTCAGCTTTTGTATCAGCCATTTTTTCAACACTAAGGTCGGCAATATATTCGGCATCCGATCTAGCTGCCGCTTTTGAACCTTCTAATTGTTGATCAAAGTAACGTTTAGTCAATTGATCCCAGTATCGATAGTTTGCAAGATTTGCAGAAAACTCGTTACTTATCTTTGGGATCTCTAATTGCTCAGTTGTTAGCAAATAGCCACCATGAGTGAGGTCTAACGTATAACCCCTTGTCGGTCCACCGGTTGTCATCACCAACATTGTTGCCGCACCATACAAAATATAGCCTGCGCACAGTTGAGCACTCCCATGTTGAAAGAACTGGGCTTCATCATCCGCTGGCACCTCTGAGCGTGCAGCATAAATCGTAAATATGGTTCCTATTTGGCCATTTACGTCAATATTGGAGGAGCCATCTAATGGATCAAAGGCAATGAGGTATTTACCTTCTTTATTACCTACTACCGTATAGTCTTCTTCCTCTGACGCAATAGCCATCACTGATGATTCATCTAACAACATGGTTTTAAGCAAGTCGTTTGCGATAACATCCAGTTTTTTTTGGATTTCACCCTGTACATTTTCGCTTAATGTTGAACCTAGAACATTACCGAGCGCACCTTGGCTCACTCGAAATGCAATTTCTTTTGACGCTGCAAGGATTGTCCTGATCACGATGATAAGTTCTGACTCAACGTTATCTCGTTTTAAAACCGCCGTTAGTCTTTTCATTTGGCATAACGTCCAATGCAATTGAGGTCTTCAAAACACTGAGCCAATCTTTGTGTCATTGAGACTTGAGCATGTTTCAGCCAAACCCTTGGGTCGTAATATTTTTTGTTGGGTTTATCAATGCCCTCAGGATTACCTATTTGACTTTGTAGGTACCCCTGATATTGATTGTAATAGCCCAAAACGCCACACCAGGATGCCCACTGAGTGTCGGTGTCGATATTCATTTTCACTACCCCATAATTAAGTGATTCCGCAATCAATTCAGGCTCAGTACCCGAACCACCATGAAAAACAAAATTAAGGGGATTTAGGCCTAGGTTAAACTTCTGAGCAACAAACCGCTGTGAGTCTCGCAGTATTTTTGGTGTCAGCACTACATTCCCAGGTTTATAAACTCCGTGAACATTGCCAAACGAAGCGGCAACAATAAAGTTCGAACTTATTGGGTTTAATACCTCAAAGGCATAAGCAACATCATTAGGCTGAGTATATAGTGCAGAAGCATCCATATGACTGTTATCAATACCGTCTTCTTCCCCGCCCGTACAACCGAGCTCGATTTCGAGTGTCATATTAAGTTTTGTCATATGTGTTAAATACTTGGCACAGGTTTCGATATTTTCGGTCAATTGCTCAGCTGACAGATCAATCATATGTGAGCTAAATAGTGGTTTCCCAGTATTAAAGTAATGTTGAGCGCCGGCTTCTAACAAGCCATCTATCCAATCCAACCGAGCTTTGTCTGCATGATCAGTGTGCAATATCACAGGAACTCCATAACTTTGCGCCACCGCATGAATATAATGTGCAGCTGCCACAGCCCCCATAACGGCGAGCTCAGTGCTGGCGGTTCGTACGCCACTGCCAGCAAAAAAACACGCGCCCCCGTAGGACAATTGAATAATAACAGGCGACTGCGCTTGGCTTGCCGCAGCAAGTGTTGCGTTAATCGGATCCGTACCTATGACATTTACCGCAGGTAAGGCATAACCTTTATTGCGGGCATCCGCAAATATGCGTGTAACATCTTCACCAACTACGACCCCGGATGGGACTAAATTTACAAGTTTGCTCATACTGCCACTCCAGATTACTTATTTGCGTTGCGACAAGAGTCGATAATCATTTGCCAATTTTTTGCTGTCACCCATTCGCTTTTCGCCATCCATGTTCCACCAACAGCAAATACATTGTTTAAAGACAGGTAGTCAGCTTTGTTGGTCGCGGTTACACCACCTGTTGGGCAAAATGTTACGTCTGAAAACACACTCGAAACCGCTGATAAAAAAGGAGCACCTCCCGATAACGATGCTGGAAACAGTTTCATTTCGGTAAACCCAAATTCCCGAGCTAACAAAATATCAGCGGTATTCGACACCCCAGGTAAACATGGGACATTTGTTTCTGAAAGGTTTGTTAACAACGTTGCTGACCCAGCAGGAGTAACGATAAAATCGGACCCTGCTTGCAGAGCCTTAGTCAGCAATTCAGCATTTGTGACTGTACCTGCACCGACGCACAAGTCTGGTATTTCTGATTTTATGGCTTGTAACGCCGCCAATGACTCTTGAGTACGCAAAACAACTTCGACTAAACGAAGTCCGCCTTCATACATACATTCAGCAATTTTTACCCCTTCAGCAACTGATGACGTCTGGATTATTGGCAAAACAGTTTGCCCCGATAACAGCTCGGAAAATTGAGACATGATGGCTCCCTAAATTTATGTGTGTTTTGGGTTTGTTTAACTTTACAAACAACTCGATTGAAAGGTTTGCACTGTAAATACAGGGGTAACTTCCGAGTTCCCCCTGTTCTAACTAATTATTTTTGGAGCTGATCCGCAATTAACTTAGTCTGCAAATTGTCTGATAATGCCATTTAAGGTTTCTTTTGCGTCGCCAAAAATCATTCGCGTGTTTTCTTTAAAAAACAACGGATTATCAACACCAGCAAATCCTGTTGCCATGCCTCGTTTTAAGACAAATACGGTATTTGCTAAATCCGCATTAATGACCGGCATTCCGTAAATAGGACTGCCTTCCATATCACGAGCGGCTGGATTAACGACGTCATTAGCACCAATAACGATTGCCACATCAAAACCGTCAATACGAGGGTTTATTTCGTCCATTTCAAAAAGTTGTTCGTATGAAACGTCAGCTTCAGCCAACAAAACATTCATGTGACCCGGCATTCTGCCAGCTACCGGATGGATACCGTAAGCGACCTCAGCACCGTTATTTTCGAGCAACACCTGCAACTCTTTCATTGCATGTTGTGCTTGTGCTACCGCCATCCCATAACCTGGAATAACAACTACAGATTGCGCAGCTTCCAAAATGTAATAGGCATCGTCGGCACTAATAGGTTTAATTTCGCCTTCAAGTGTTATTGAATTACTTGTTACTTTTTGGAAGCCCGAAACAAGCACGTTTTTTAACGACCTATTCATTGCCTTACACATAGTATTGGTCAGAATAATGCCGCTGGCGCCCACTAAAGCGCCGGCGACGATGAGCAAATTATTTTGCAACGCAAATCCCGCAGCACACGCCGCTATACCGGAATAACTATTTAATAATGAGATAACCACAGGCATATCAGCGCCGCCGATTGGCATAACGACTAATAAACCTAAAACTAAAGCTGTTACAAAAATCAGCCATTGGATGTCTGATGATTGTGGTGAATTCAGAAGCTGAGTTCCCCCTGCCACCATTACAGTCAACACAGCCACATTTACTATAATTTGGCCTTTAAAAACCAATGGTCGCCCGGCAATGCGTTCGCTCAATTTGCCCCAGGCCAGCAACGATCCCGAGAACGTTACGCCACCTATAACCAATGCTAAAAAGCTAACAAACACAACAAAACTAGAAATCCCATCAGTCATTAAACTTGCCCAGGCAACGCCCACACTCGCTAAACCGCCGATACCATTAAATAACGACACTAACTCTGGCATGGATGTCATTGCGACTTTTTTTGCAGCATAAGCACCAACGATTGAGCCAATCAACATACTTACTAATAACAACTCATAAGACACAATGGCTTGATCTAACAAGGTAACAATAACCCCAGTTAACATAGCAATCGACGAAATTAGATTACCTTTACGAGCCGTTGACGGGTGTCCAAGTAATTTAAGACCCATAATAAATAGTGCTGCAACGATAACGTACACACCATTAATCAAAATATTCATATCCATAACGTATTCCTTACTTCGCTTTAAACATGGCTAACATGCGATCGGTAACCATATAACCACCCACCACATTAATTGTTGCTAAACACGCTGCAAATGCCCCCAAATATGTCGAGTACGACCCCATTTCGCCACCAGCGAGTGACATCGCCGCAAGTAACGAAATACCAGAAATCGCATTAGCTCCTGACATCAATGGGGTATGTAAAGTGGCTGGCACTTTACGAATAAGCTCAAAGCCAACAACAACCGATAGTAGGAGGATAAAAAGAAGATAAATGGTCGTCATTACGCCACCTCATTAGAATTATTTGTGAGAGTAGAAGTTGCGGAGTTAGCCTGTGAAACTGCACCAGTATCGTATTGTGGCTTTTCTGTTGTTACTAATTGCACTTTGCCTTGCTGCTCATAAAAGTCGGCAATCGTCTGATTAACAATGACTCCTTTGTGAGTGATGACAGCCGCTTTAAGGATTTCATCCTGCAATTCAATTGGTAACGTTTGAGTTTCTATATCCCAACATTCAGAAACTAAACTGATAATATTGCTTGAGTACATTTGTGATGCATCACGGGCAACGTCATTTGCCCAAAAGCCGGTACCTACAATGGTAACACCTTCAACATTGACGACATCCCTGGCGACTGCACCTTCAACATTGCCACCGTTTTCAGCTGCCATATCAACAATGACACTGCCTGGTTTCATTTGACAAATAACATCACGCTTAATTAACACAGGTGGTTTTCTACCAAACAATTGTGCCGTAGTAATCACCAAGTCCGAACTAGCAATACATTTAGCTTGTTCGCGTTGTTGAATGGCCATTTGCTCAGGGGTTAATGCCGTTGCATATCCTTGCGCCGTTTGCGCCGTTTCGCCTAAATCAATTTCCAAAAACTTTGCCCCTAAACTTTGCACTTGCTCTGCGACTACGGCACGTGTATCAAAAGCCGTGACTTGTGCACCAAGTCGTTTCGCTGTTGCTATTGCTTGCAGTCCGGCAACACCTGCACCAATGACAAATACCTTCATTGGTTTTAGTGTTCCAGCAGGAGTCATCATCATCGGCATAACACTTTGCAAATATTGCATGCCTTTTTGCACCATGACATAACCGGCCAAACTTGCCTGTGAACTAAGCGCATCCATTTTTTGACAACGGCTAATTCGTGGCAGCATTTCGACACTAATGCTTGTGATCTGTTGGTGACAAAATGTGTCGATTAAATCAAATTCATTAAAGGGATCTAAAAAGCTGATCACTAACGCACCTGGTTGTACGTTTTTGACCTGCTCATGATTGAGTTTATGGAGCGTCACTACAATGTCAGCGCCACTAATCACTTGTTTTTTCGTATGCAGTACCGTCGCACCAGCTTGCTCATAGTCAGTATCTGAGATGTAAACCCCTTTACCTAACCCCGACTCAACAAGGACTTCCATGCCTAACCGTTTATAGGCCGCGACATTTTGAGGCAACAATGAACAACGATTTTCAAACTCGATATTTTCTCTTGGGAATGCGATATTAACCACGTTTCCTCCTAACTTTAGGTGTGACTCTCCCCTAGCCGCCACGTAAGCGTTTTGACTATAGGAGATATTGACTGAACAAATATGTATTAGGCTTGTTTAAGCCCTTTTTGTACGAATAGTGAAACTAAGTTGGGTGCGTCGTATCATTTGCCTCCAAACTTGCTTTAAATAGATTAAAAGTGTCGCGCTCGACAATCGCGCCAGGATGCTGAATGACAAACCCTGCTACTTTAGCCGCCATCAAAACAGACTGCTTAATTGCAATACCATTAAGACGATTACCAATATAAGCCCCATTAAACGAATCGCCTGCTGAGGTAGTATCAACTACATTATCGACTGGAATAATGGCGACTTTGCATAACTTGCCCTGAGAAATGGTATAGACTTTTTCTGGACCATTTTTAATCACAATTTCATCGATATTAAATGGCGCTAAAAAACGGATAATGTCGGGGATCGTATCCAGTTGATATAGTGATTCTAAATCTTCAACCCCCGGTAATACCATATCACTCATCTCGAATGCTTTTGCATATTGCAGCTTTGTTTCATCCGTTGAGTTCCATAATTTAGGTCGGTAATTAGGGTCAAATATCACCTTAACCCCACCATCTTTAAGCCGGTTTACTAACTGCCAAAACATGTCACGTAATTCAGGCTGGATCACTGCTAAGCTAATGCCGGAAATAAACAGCCAATCACTTTGTTTTAATCCGGATACCAAAGTTTCGTCTATCGCCGCTATAAATGAACGCGCCGCTGAATCATTCCGCCAGTAAGTAAATGTTCGCTCCCCCTCCTCATCAGTATTTATCCAATATAACCCCGGCGCTTTTGTCACGCTGTGAGTGATAAATTGGCAGCCAATATTTTCAGCTGCAAAACGTGACAGCATATTTTGACTTAACACGTCATGACCAACTTGCGTTGCAAATTCAACACTTAATGTTGGAAACAGTCGTTTTAAATACACGCAGGTATTGTAAACATCACCGGCAAAACCTTGTTGGATTTGACCGTTTTTATCGGTCCGCAACTCCACCATACATTCGCCAAAACTGACAATTGATTTCACGTAACTGCTCCTATAAACCTAATAAATTTGGAAGAAACTCGCTTATTGCCGGTATCGCGGTCACTAAACCTAACGCCACAACCATAGCTGCATACAATGGCAATATTGGTTTGACAATTTCGGCAATAGAGACTTTCCCTATACTGCAACCGACAAATAACACACTGCCTACTGGCGGCGTACATAATCCAATTGAAAGGTTTAAGATCATCATGATCCCAAAATGCAACGGCGAAATACCTAATGACTCAGCAACAGGTAAAAATATTGGGGTGAATATCAACACCGCAGGTGTCATATCCATAAATGTTCCAATCACCAACAGAACTAAATTGATAATTAACAAGATATAAAGCGGGTTGTCAGACAACGCCAACATAAAGTTGGATATGGCTTGTGGTATCGCCTGATACGACAACAACCACGACATTGAAGAAGAAGCCGCGATTAACAACATAACGATTGATGTGGTTCGAACGGCCTGTAATAACAAAGGATAAATATCATCATGACTAATTTGTCGATAAACAAATACCGCGAGTACAAAGGAATACAATACGGCAACAGCACCCGCTTCTGTCGGGGTAAAAAAGCCACAAATAATCCCGCCTATAACTAACACCACTAGAGCAAGAGATGGGATCGCACCAATAAAAGCAGTCCAAAACGGCTTTATCGCTATGGTATTTTTAGGCACTTGATTAGTGCGTTTTAAATATATCGCTGCGGCAGTCATCAATAAAAAAGTCACTAATAAACCAGGTAAATAACCTCCTATAAAGAGCGCTGCGATTGATACCCCCCCACTAGCAAGTGAATAGATAATAAGTATGTTACTCGGTGGGATTAACATCCCTACCGTTGACGCAGTAACCGTTACGGCGGAACTAAATGGTCGTGAATACCCGGACTTTTCCATCGCTGGGATCATAAACCCGCCAACCGCTGATGTCGCTGCAACCGCCGAACCGGAAATAGACCCAAACAAGGCGCAGGAAATAACATTTACATAGGCTAAGCCACCAGGTAAACGGCCAACTAACGCCATCGCAAAGTCGATTAACCGACTTGCAATACCGCCACTTCCCATTAAATAACCTGATAAAATAAAAAACGGAACCGCTAATAAAGCAAAACTATCAACCCCTGCAACTAAACGCTGTGCAATAGTTGTTAATGCCGGCAATACATCAATCGACGCCACCATTGAAACAAATGTCGCAATGATAATGGCAATGGCTATAGGTTGATTTAGTAGTAACAGCGCGAAAAAAGCGCCAAACAATAATAACTCAGTCATTTTGAGCTCCCTTTTGGTCGTCCGATAATGATTTATTTGGTTCGTTTGATAATGCGTCGGTTGTCGACATAAAACGTTCCAAAGCAAACAACACAAATAACAATCCCGCAATTGGCAACACCATATAGATATAAGCCATGTTTATGCCCAACACGGATGAAAACTGCTCCATTGAGTAAACAATGTAAACCACGTTACCACCGCCAATGCACAACACTACAACCCCAAAGATCAGCGCGAGCAACGCATTCATTTTTCGAATAATAGTCTGTGTTGTTGGTTTAGTTTTGCTTACCAATAAATCAAATCCCAAATGATCCGCATGACGATAGGCAACGGCAGCCCCTAACATGCTGATCCAAATCAGCAGGAATCTGGCTATTTCTTCAGTAAAAGAGCTTGGACGTTCGAGTAAAAATCGCGTGATAACCTGCCACGATACGTCGACTATCAAAATCACAAGTAAACCTGCAACAAATTTACTGACAAACTTACCGATGACGTCACAGAACAAAGTTAATAGATTCATTTGGCCACTACCTCACGTTGAATTGCAGTCACCAACGAGCTGATTTCTGGGTTGGTTATATCTTGATAAAGTTTTTTAACACTCGCTCTAAAGGGAGCTTTGTCGGGGATAATGACGTTAACACCGTGTTTTTTGACTTCACGAAGCGCCATCTCTGTCGATTCTTGCCACAATTGTCGTTGAAACTCAGTCGCCGATTTCATCGCTTGTTGAACCCAGCTTTTTTGCGCGGCATTTAGTTGTTGCCATAAGTGGGTACCTATTATAATAACGTCTGGAATAGAAGTGTGTTCGTCGAGCACATAATATTGGCTGACTTCGTAATGCTTAGAGTAAAAGAAACTTGGCGGATTATTTTCAGCGCCGTCAACAACTCCTTGTTGCAATGCTGTATAAAGCTCACCCCACGACACCGGAGTCGCAGCCCCGCCCATGGTATTCACCATATTGACGGCACTTTGACTATTCATGACTCTAATTTTTAGCCCTGCTAAGTCATTGGGAGCTTCAACTTTAGCAGAGGTCGCATAAAAACTTCGGCTGCCAGCGTCAAAATAACCAAGCCCTTTAATTCGAAACCGTTCTCCCTCAGCAAGTAACGATTCACCTATTGGCCCGTTTAGAATTTGCCAGTAATGTTCTTGATCGGTAAATAAATAGGGCAGTCCAAAAACTTTCATCTTAGGAACAAAAGCTTCGAGTGAGCTTGCCGAGACCTTGGTCATACCCAAAGTTCCAAATTGGATCAATTCAATGATTTCACGTTCTGTGCCTAATTGCCCAGCTGGAAATATCTGAACGTTAAGCTGCCCAGCCGATAATTCAAGCAGTTCAGCTTGGAAATGTTTTAACGCTAAATGTACTGGATGATTAATATCTAGCCCGTGTGCAAGTCTAATGACTTTATTCACTTCCCCTTTATCAGTGCAGCTAGTGGCTCCCCCTATTAGGGTTAGCACTGTAATTACTCGTACTACATACCTTTTGAAAATTGATCGCATACGGCCCTCTAACTTTGAATTTTTGGTAAACCCACTTTTGCCTTCACCTTACAGCAAACCAAAAGCGAAACCAAGATTAATTGGTCATGCCACCTGACCATAATATTACACTGACACTAAAAATTTCAACAACTTTATTGTTTCTCGTGTTATTGTTAGCGATATTAAGCATTCAATAATTTGTTAGAAACAGCGATATCAAAGCTTCTCAAGTGTTTTAAAGGAAAAGAATTGTGGAACTCGAAACCATAAAAATTCAAAGGTTATACGTTAAGGTGGCCGAACAAATCTCTAGGTTAGTACAGGAAGGTGAACTAAAACCAGGTGATAGACTGCCGTCCGAACGTGAGTTAGCAGAAAAAATAGGCGTCAGCCGCCCAACAATTCGTGAAGCTATGATCGCCTTGGAAATAGCGGGAATAATAGAGATAAGAACAGGTTCTGGTATTTATGTAGTTGAGCAAAAACCTGAGTTAGCGCTATCTGACGAAGGGGTTGGCCCGTTTGAGGTTTTAGATACTCGATACATTATAGAAGCCGAAGCTTGCGCCTTAGCCGCGGCCCGAATTACAGAAGAACAACTTGAAGAATTAAATCAAACCATTAAAGAAATGGAAGAGGAAGAGAAACGCCCAGACGCCTCTGAAAAAGCCGATATGAAGTTTCATATGTTAATTGCCGAAGCCAGCCAAAACTCAGCGATCAGCGCGATTGTTAAGTGGCTTTGGGAGCTTAGAAATCAGTCAGCATTGAGCAAAGCATTTATGGCTAGACTACGTGAAGAAGGCATCCATCCTTCTATTAATGAACATAAACGTATTGTCGACGCGCTTGCTAAACGCAACCCAGAAAAAGCTCGAAACGCAATGAAAGCTCATATCGAAGGTGCTTCGGACGCCGCGGCAACTTACTTTTCTAGTAAAAAATAGTATATCCCCTCACTATTTCTTCTTTGGTATAACCACTTAGCATAAGCGAGTGGTTATATATTTATCTAATATTTTCAAACACTTAAGCCGAAATCATTGTGGTTTTTGTCGTCTATTTAATGAAAATCGATATTTCTGTTTGCAAAATTCGACGTACATGTGGTTAAATTGACAGGTGGCCTTACCAATATTTAAATTATTACGGTGGAAGTAGAATATTATGAAAGAGACATGGCGCTGGTTTGGACCAAACGATTCAATTACTTTAGACATGATAGTGCAAACGGGTGCTTCGGGCATCGTTACTGCTATGCATGAAGTCCCAACGGGTGAATGCTGGACATATGAAAGCATTGTCGACCGAAAGAAACTAATTGAAGCGTCAGGTCTAGAATGGACAGTGGTAGAAAGCGTACCTGTTCACAATGATATAAAAACACGTACCGGTGATTTTAAGCGGTATATTGAAAACTATAATCAAACATTGATCAATCTCGGTAAGGCCGGGGTCGACACGGTATGTTATAACTTTATGCCGGTGGTTGACTGGACTCGCACCAATCTAAACTACAAATTGCCCAATAAGAGTTTTGCACTTCGTTTTGAAATGACTGACTTTGTTGCATATGACGTATTTGTTTTAAATCGCAAAAATGCCAGAAATGACTACAAACCAGAAGTCATTGCCAAAGCTAAAACTCGACTTAATAATATGAATGCTAAAGAAGTTGAAGAGCTGGAGAAAAACATTATTGCCGGACTTCCTGGTGGCGAAGGCTCTTATAGTCGCGAGTCAATTTTAATTGCTATCAACGAATTTATTGAATTAGGGACTGAAGGATTAAGACAGAATCTTTTTTCATTTTTAGAAGAGATCATGCCAACCGCCGAGTCTGCAGGCATTAAAATGTGTATACATCCGGACGATCCACCGTTTTCACTATTTGGTTTACCGCGTGTCGTTTCTACTCAATCAGACGCTCAAGCTATTATAGACGCTGTGCCTAGCTCATCAAATGGACTGACATTATGTGCCGGTTCTTATGGGGCACGTGGAGATAACGATCTTGTTTGCATGGCCAACGCATTTGCCGAACGCATTTATTTTGTCCACCTTAGAAATGTTATTAGAGAAGTGGATGGTTCATTTTTTGAATCTGAGCACCTCTGCGGTGACAACGATATGGTTGGATTAATACAAGCCCTTTTGAAAGCCGAAACAACAAGTGGCAATTCGATCCCAATGAGACCAGATCATGGCCATTTACTCGCAGACGAGATTGGTGCAGAAGGCGTTAAACCTGGTTATTCGTACCAAGGTCGAATGAAAGGTTTAGCCGAATTACGCGGCGTTATGCACGCGTTAGAACAACTAAAATAAGGTTTGTACCATGGCTTCTTTTTTGCACCCAGACCGATTGTTTTCAAGTGATGTGACACAACGACAAATTGCCCAGCGCATATATCAGCAAATTAGTGGATTACCCATAATTAGCCCTCATGGGCATACTGATCCAGCTTGGTTTGCAGAAAATGAAAATTTTTCAAATGCAGCCGAGTTGCTCATTGTCCCCGACCATTACGTGTTCAGAATGTTATATTCGCAGGGGATTTCTTTGTCCGATTTGGGTGTAGGCCTGGGTCCATTATCGATTGATCAGGCTCAACGTGTTTGGCAAACCTTTGCAGACAAGTATTATTTGTTCCGTGGAACACCCAGTAGTATGTGGCTAGATTATGTATTTTCAGATATTTTTGATCTTGAAACACCATTATCATCCGCTAACGCCAGTCATTATTTTGATCACATAAACGCTAAGCTAGCGACTGAAGCCTATAAACCACGCGCCTTATTTGACCGATTTAATATCGAGACATTGGCAACTACTGAGCAACCCCTTGACCAACTGAAGCATCATCAAAAGATTCAGGAAAGTAGCTGGCAAGGTAATGTCATTACCACATTTAGGCCAGACAACTTTACTGATCCTGAGCACCCAACGTTTGCTAATAGCATGGTTGAACTCGCAACCATGTGTAATTCAGAACTAACCACATTTAACGACTATTTAGATGCAATTAGACAACGTAGAGTACACTTTAAATTGCGTGGCGCGACAGCAACGGATCATAGTCATCCAACGGCTTTTACCGCTGATCTCGACGAGGCAACAAAAGAACATTTATTTCAGAAAATAAAAACGCTTTCTTTTACGCCTGCAGAAGCTGAATTATTCCGTGGCCAAATGATAACGGAAATGGCAACGATGAGTATTGATGACGGGCTAGTTATGCAATTGCACCACGGCTGTTTCCGTAATCATAACCGTCCATTGTATGAGCAGTTTGGGACAGACAAAGGCGCAGACATTCCTCTGCAAATCGAATTTGTTAAAGCACTGCAACCCTTATTAAGCAAACATGGAAACAACCCAAATCTGACCATTATTTTATTTACCTTAGACGAAACAACCTACAGTCGTGAAATTGCACCGTTGGCCGGGCATTATCCCGCCTTAAAAGCTGGACCAGCTTGGTGGTTCCATGACAGCCCAGAGGGAATGAAGCGTTTTAAAGAGCAAGTAATAGAGTCGGCTGGCTTCTACAATACGGTTGGGTTTAATGACGACACTCGTGCCTTTATGTCTATTCCAGCGCGCCACGACGTGGCCCGCAGAATAGACTGCGCGGCGTTAGCAAAACTAGTGGCCGAACACAGATTAAGAGAAGACGAAGCAATTGAAGTTGCCATCGACTTGACCTACAACTTAGTCAAAAAGGCATATAGGTTTTAATTATGAACCAACTTCTAAATCTTACAACGATGGCCTTATTACCTAAAGCCGTTGTTCGTCCCAAATATGACTTTGCATCTCGCACGGCGTCAATTGTGCATATTGGGATTGGCGCTTTTCATAAAGCCCATCAAGCAACCTTTACCGAAGATATGATGGCGCAAACTGATGGTAACTACCGGATAATTGCCGTAAGTCTTCGAAGTGCCGGTATGCGCGACAGCTTAAAAGCACAGGACTATTTATATACCGCTATTGAAAGATCCAATAAAACGGAACAAGCACGGGTTATTGGCGCACTTCAAGAGGTTTTAGTTGCACCAGAAGATCCACAATCTGTTGTTAACGTATTATCAAATGATGCGATAACGGTCGTTACTGCAACAATAACTGAAAAAGGCTATTGTCTTTTACCGGGCAATACTGGACTTGATTTAGCTCATACCGATATTCAACATGACCTAAACAATCCAAACACCCCAAAAACCATGGTAGGTTTTATTGTTAGGGCTTGCCAAGTTAGACAGCAAAAAAACGGTAAAGGTTTTACATTTATCAGTTGCGATAATTTGCCAGACAATAGCAAAATGGCCGGTAAAGCGATTTTAGAATTTGCCCAGAAAATAAATGCCGACCTTGCACGTTGGATCAAATCTAATGTCAGTTTTAGCAACAGTATGGTTGACCGGATCGTACCGGCCGTAACCCCAAACGATATTGAAAGTTATACTCTAAACAACGGAGTTATCGACAACGCACTAGTGACAAGCGAACCTTTTAGGCAGTGGGTAATAGAAGATAACTTTAATGGTGACCGGCCTCCTTGGGACCTTGCCGGTGCGTTATTTGTTAAGGATGTCAGCCAGTATGAACGACTAAAACTACGATATCTAAATGGCAGCCACTCAGCATTGGCTTACCTTGGTAAAATAACAGGCCACCAGTTTATTCATCAAGCAATTGCCAACCCGACATTAAGACGATTAGTTGGAGCATTGATGGCGGACATGAAACGAACTTTGTCATCGTCAATGGACTTTAACTTTGACGATTATGGCAATGTCATTATTGACCGCTTCTTGAATGATGAAATTCAATACCAAACTCAGCAAGTTGCAACTGATGGCTCGCAAAAGTTACCTCAACGGATAATGGCCCCAATGCAGGAATTATTAGCAGACGATTATTTGTCTAAGCCCATGTGCCTCGTTTTAGCGGGTTGGGTACGTTACCTATCGGGTATTTCAGAGCTGGGAGAGACTCACGCGGTGTCCGATCCAATGGTACAGCAACTGCAAGGTATATGTGGTGATAAAACATTAACGCCGATACAAAAAATTTATCAACTAATGGAGATTGATGGGTTGTTTCCTGCGGCGATTAAAAACAACACTACCGCTATTGACCAGATAAGCGAATATGTTATTAAAATGAGCGATGATGGTGTAATTTCAACTATAGATACAGTATTTAGTTAGCGATGCCCTGAGCTCAGTTGTTTAGAAATAGTAATGTTCAAGCCATAAAAAAAGCGGGAGGTTAAAGACCTCCCGCTATTATTAGTCGCTAATTTTTAACATCATCATTATCATTTACAACGTCTTGTTCGCCGGTTGATTTTAGTGAGCTATTCGATTCGTTGTAATCATTTGCAACAGACACATCTCTTATGTTTTTCTGCACAGTTATAATGGCAAACAAAGCCAAAAAAAATGACATGCCATAGAAGCCTTTTTCACTTAACAATAAAGTTGCATTTACAAGCCCAATAACGAGTAAGGCGATTGCAGCGGCAAAAGCGATCCAACACATTCCTAAAAAGACTTTTGTTACAGAGATCCCATCTTGATTATCTCTAATTGTTTTCTGCAGAGTTACAGCTGAAAACATAGCAAGTAGGAATACAGCAAAAATAGTAGCCTTTTTCAATTAACTCTAACTCTGCATTCCACAAGCCAATCAAATAACCAATGACTCCAATAGCCAACGCGCCTAACGTCGTTAATATATAAGTAGAAGTTGGCCTACCTATGTATTGTTAAAATGCATATATAGTTTGTCCTTTTTAAGATTTAGGTTAGCTCTAATTGAGAGCTCCAGTGTAATTTTGACCACTTTCGAATAATTCTACAAAGGGGCTTCTATTACGCTAATCAGCGCAAATTTAAATCGAATTACAAAAGTGAAGTCAGTAAATACATATTTTAAACTAGATGTTTTCTCTATGTTTCCACACTTTCAACAAACTAACACTACTTTTCCAATCAAATTATCGCTGACAGCTTTTCCGATTACTAACAGGTTAACAATCTAACGTGAAATTACACTGCTGTTTGACTAATTTGGGTACTAATAAAACCAGTTAGTTAAAATACAACATATTAAATCCAGCGCAAAAAAAAGCCAGTGAATATCACCGGCTTTGACTTCAACAACATAATAAATAGTTCGCCTTATTTTTACGTCTAGGGCCAAGACGGCATGCCTATTTAGAAGAATTTATATTTCATCGTTAATGAATAAACTCGACCCGCAAATTTTGTTGCGCGTGGTTGCCATTCATTGTTTTGATATTCTTCATACAAGGTATCAGTTAAGTTATACGCTTTGAAACTCACACTTAAATCGTCAGTAAAGTTATAATAAGCAGAAGCATCTAAGCGGCCCGCGGCTTTCACACTGCGGTCACTAGAACCATTGGCTGTGCCAGTCGTTCTTAAGTCATATGCAGTACGGTAGTTATATGCAAAACGTAGCCCGTAGTTGTCTTGCTCATAATAAGCGATTGCATTGTATGACTCATCAGAGATACCAGGAACACGTGCTTCGTCGCTTTCATCTTGAGACGTACTTGAATAGTTAAGTACCCCACCTAATCCATTAAAAGGGTAAGGTAGAAAATCTAAGTTCTGTTGGATAGCTAACTCATAACCACTTACAGAAATTGTATCTTCAATGTTAATCAAGCCGTTCATTCGAACTTCGTCACCAGCTTCGAGCAATGTTGGGTCAGACAAACTGTCGTTACCATCTGTGATACATGTACCGTCGGCTTGTTGTGATAACACACCTAGATTTACGCCAGTACCTTCCAACGAAGCGCTGTCACAAAGTCCTTCGCTATCAAATAGATTAGAGATTTCTTTGTTGAAAAAAGCTAACGTAATTGCACTGCCCTCACGGTTATACCACTCAAGTGACAAATCGTATGAATCAGCTTCAAATGGCTTGATGCCAACACCTGGTAGTCCAACTGTCGCTAGTCCAGGAATATATGTAAATTTCGCTGAAGGGTTAGCTGAACGTAGATCAGGTCGAACTAGACTCTTGTTATAAGCCATACGAAGCATAAACTCTTCATCTTCGTCGAGGTTAACCGCAAAGTTTGCACTTGGTAAAAAGTGGCTATAATCGTCTGGGTAAACACCTTCGTCTAGGTTATTAATATCACCTTGACCTGCTAATGGCGCTCTTGATTCAGTAGAAGAATCAACAAAACGTCCACCTACATTACCAGTAATAAATCTATCACCTAAGTCCACTTCAATATTAGCCATACCGTAAAGGGCATGTGTCTCTAGTGAAGATGAATAAATTAGACCATCAGCTTGGCGACCACCACGTTGGATATAACCCATTGGCGTGTAAACTGGTAATTCACCGTCACTAGATGCACCAACATCATTAATATTGATGGTGTTTTTAAGACCTTCATTCATAGAAGCAAAGTCAAACGAACGCCAGCCCTCTCCGGCGCTTACAAAGCCTGGCGCTAGCCCACCAAAAAATGACTCTTCTGAAGTATATGACGGGTCGGTAATAGAAGCCGATGTTAGGATGCCTGTTGGGTCGACGCCGACAGATGACCCTTTAGCATAAGTTGAATCTTGAGAAGACTCAGCGTAGCGATAACCAAACTTCACACTTGTTACAAATGAATCGTCAAACGTATATTCTGTATTAAATTCCAACGAGTTTGCTTCATGTTCGATTTGCTCGTAGTTACCAGTTATGATCATGTACAAACCATTATCAGCTCCCACTAACGCCGTATTTGCCACTTTGTCTTTAACATTCCAATTAGCATTGTCAAAGTCCATCGCGCTATTGGCATTTTCCATATCAAAGTAAAAATCACCGATATCGCCTTCACCTGTATAAACACGACCGTTGACGCCTGAATCATTAATTCTTGAAGACAATAATACTTCTGCACGTTGGTTAACGGCGTCTGATAGTGTTAATTTAGCATCAACTTTCCATGCGTCACGCTGCCATTCAACATCAAACAAATACGCGTTTGATTCTTGTTTTTGAGCATCTTGACGATTATCAAAATAATAACGCGCGTTATTAAAATCGACTCCAGATAATACGTAAATTGGTTCACCATCTTTACCGACTGCTCCGGTATTTCTAGGTGGAAAATCAGACAACGGCGTTATACCTACCGTTTTTTGATCTAAACGCATTTCAAGCTGTTCCAAACGGCTACCGTCCAGTTCTTTGCTTGTCATTATGGTATTAAATCCAAATTTAAGTTCGTCAGTTGGTTGAAATTCAATACCACCTGAAAACGACAAACGGTCACCCGTGTTGGTTTCACTTTGCTGGCGATATTCACCAGGCATTTGGATGATCGCATCCGCCGGTAAGTTATTAGCAGCTTTCCAATCATTTAGCGAACCGACATTGCCAGTTCCTTGATCATAATTTTGGCTTGAAATCGTGTCATAGGCATTAATACGAATAACGTCTCGGCGGAATGTTTGTTTGGAATACGCTAAAGTAGCATTAACAGCTAATACATCTTCGATTAAATGGGTAGAACCAGAGATAACAGCTTCAGGTTCAATTGAATCCGCCAATTCTTCGTTTCTGAATCCTATTTGCGCTTTTAGATACGCCTTACGACTTAATGCACCACGCAACTGCTGGTCGACAACCCCTGCAATACCACCCTCAGGCATTTCAGCAGATAACGATTTAACTACCGTGATGCCTGAAAAAACAGATGGGTCAAAAGCACCAAATGGGTTGGCTGCACCATATGCCGATGTTGAAGTATTACGTGTTGGTGTTGCAATTGATTGGCCGTTTGCTGTTGTTAAAACAAATCCAGACGGTAAGCCACGTAAGTTAATACTTGATTCTCTTCGGTCGCCTTCTCGATTTAACTGAACACCGGCTACCGCTTGTAATGCCTCACCCATATCAAGTGCTGGCAATGAACCGATATCATCGGCAGAAATACCATCAACAATTTGTGACGATGTTTTTTTCTCATTTAGCGCTGACTCTAAATTGCCACGAAATGAACCTTTAACTGTTATGACTTCGATATCGTCATCTTTCGCTGTTTCTTTGTTGTTTTCTGCCGCCATAACTTGCGTGCCAAATCCACTTAGGATTAGACCAACCGCAACTGTTACCGCTTTCTTTGAAAACCTTGAACTTGAGTTTGTTCCTTTAGTCCACATTGAAAATCTCCCCGTTGATTTATTCTAATTATTCAATTTCAAATTGTTGTGTCGTGTTATCCACGAGATGAATATTTAAACATATTAACCTTACTGTCAAGTGGCCTTACCAATTATTTTCTATTTAATTTCACTTAGCTTCAAATGATCCATGTCAGAAAACTCCTGGTTTTCTCCACCCATTGCCCAAATAAAGGTATATGCAGCGGTTCCTACGCCACTGTGAATTGACCAGCTAGGAGATACCACCGCTGTCTCCGGTGCCATTACCATTGACTTTATTTCGGTAGGTTCACCCATCAAATGAAATACCACCTCTTCTTTTGGAACATCAAAATACATGTATATTTCAGACCGGCGAGCATGCGTATGCGGCGGATTAGTATTCCAAACACTGCCTTCAGCAAGCTCAGTAAAGCCCATTACTAACTGACAACTGTCTGCGACTCCGGGACAAATCGATTGATAAATGGTTCGTTCGTTACAAGTTGCAGATGCACCTAATTCAAGCTTGTTTGCTTCATCTTTAGTGACTAATTTGGTTGGTAAGCTTTGGTGCGCTGGGTAACTAATTAAGTAAAACTTGGCGGGATTTGAATCCTCATTACTTTCAAAACTAATTTCAACACTGCCACGGCCAATATAAAGACTGTCTCGGTTGTTTAAGGTATAACGAGTTCCGTCAATAGTAACGGAACCTATAGCACCAATATTAATGATGCCGACTTCTCGTCGCTGACAAAAATAATCAGCGGCTAACTCTTTATATACTGGTAAATTAATTGCTTTATTTACCGGCACAACTCCGCCAACTACACCTCGGTCGATATCTGTATAAGTGATATTCAACTCACCTGTTTTGAACAAGCCGTTAACAGTGAATGAATCTTTAAGCTGTTCATTTGTCATAGTTTTATAGCGAACAATGTCCGCTGTGTGTAAATTTTTCATAGTAAAATACTCTTCGTTTTTTAGATCAAATTTGGGTTTAATTATTGGTTTGTTAAGGTTATTGAAATGGGGGAATTTAGCATTTGAACTTCTTGTTCAAGTCGCTCAATAAAGCGCTCTTGGGTCGCACTACCATTTATGCCACCTTGCCAATCCGCCATAAAGTAGTAAGAAACCATATTGTTTTGGCTATTCAATACGACAGCTTGGTTGTCTTGGCTAATCTGTATCCCAGCGGAATTCTCTAAGCGGTCCGTTAACTTGTAGAAAACGGCTAGCCCCAAATTATCACCAGCTAAACTCTGCTTTCCATAACTGGCAATATAAGCCCAACCTTTTGAATTTATCGTTGCAGGTTGCAGTAAATCCAAGTTGTGATTTACGAACCCCGTTACCCATTTTGGTAATTCTAGAGCCGACTTTGCGACAACTTTTACTTTAGCGTCACCGTGATTCATCGAATAGCTTACAGTCGCATCTGTTGTACCTGCAGGTGTGGACCAGTTGGAAAATTGAAGCGTAAATTGCGCGGTATTGACGCCGTTTGATAACTGGACTTTAAGGTCATCAAATGCGGACATTTTTGTAAGCTGTCCTTGATGCCAATTACCAGGAGTCCCGATACCAAAAGACGCGCCAACTTTAAGGACATCCATCCCCCATTCGGATAATTCATGATAATTGGACCCATCAACGCCGACAATTGGTAAAACCAATTTTGTCGTGGTTTTTCCAAATACATCCATCGAGCCACGGTAATCAAAGTAATAGCGGTAAGCTATCTGATTTGATTCAATACCGATACCTTCGTATTTAAATAAGCGATCTCCGACAAAATGTTGTTCTGGTAATGTGTAATTTGTTACTGAAAAATATTGACCATCTTGCAACTTATTGTCCTTACCCGGAGTTCCGCCGACTCTAACTGCGAGTTCAGTTTGAGTACGAATGTTAGTGTTGTTATTCGCACCAACATTCGGATTGTGATACAAAGTAACGGTACGGCTTTGGTTCGCTTCAAAATCAACTAACAGTAGAATTTCATTGGCTATTTGATCACCATTACAATCTGTAATCTGAGTCGGGATTTGACTATTATTTACAAATGCAAAAATAGACTCGATAGCAAAAGGTAGACGACTCTGTGGTAGGCATATTTCTGCATTATCACGTGTAATTGGTAAATTATTTTTCGTAATATATTCAATTTTTTGCCATTTTGACGGCCCGGATGCTATCGCTAAGCCACTGATAAAAATAGAAATTACTAACATTGTTTTATAGGTATATGACGTCATTTTGTTCCTCTACCTTAGGTGTAGACATTCAATAAAAGCCAATATACACTATCAAAATTGGCATTACCACATTACCAATAATTTATAATTTCTTTTATGAAAAGACGTATTGAAGGGAAGAAGATGAAAATAAGTAACCTAATTGGCCTGACAGCCAGCATGATAGCAAGCCTATTAACGATAGCTTCCTGTGCAGACGAACCAGCACACATAAGTGATCCAACCCACACTAAGGTGCCTGCTCCAGTTAAATATGCAGCACCAACCACAATTGAACAGCAATTTAGTAAACAATTTTCATTGGATAATATTCAAACAATTGCCAATCAAGTTGCTGACTATCAATTGTCTTTGTTTGATATCCGTTCAAATCAGATGCGTCCTGAGGGTCGTGCGAGTGGAATTCCCAATGGTTGGATGTACGCAACTTTGCATATTGGTCTTGAAGCATATGCTGCCGCATCTGGACAACAAGAATATGAACAAGCGGTAATAAACCTGTCTCAACTTAATCAATGGAAGCCAGGACCAAGGCTCTACCATGCAGATGACCATGCCGTTTCGGATGTGTATCTAGAGTTATATGAAAAATATGGCTTTAAATATCAAATCACACCGACAAAAAAAGTATTGGATGGAGTGCTAGCTGCTCAAAAGACAAATTCCCTCGTTTTTGATAACAATGACAAATACACAGAGTATTTAGATGGTCGAAAATTTGTAGACCCAAGTTGCACTTATCGGTGGTGTTGGGCTGATGCAATCTTTATGGCACCACCTGTATGGGCACATATGGCAAAAATAAGTGGTAACAACAAATATCTCACATTTATGGACTCTGAATTTTGGGCAACAACTGAATACTTATTTGATGAAAAAGAATCACTATTTCTGAGAGATAGTCGCTACTTTGAAAGACGTGATGATGAAGGTCGAAAAATATACTGGAGTCGGGGCAACGGTTGGGTATTAGCAGGTATAGCAAGAACGCTTCGCCACTTACCAGATGATTTTAAAAACAAATCTAAATATGAATTTCTATTTACTCGTATGAGCAAACGACTTGTCGCGCTGCAAAATGAATCGGGAAACTGGCCAAGCTCGCTACTTGATGCATCAGATTCAGTTGCTCGAGAAACAAGTGGTACCGCACTCATAGTTTACGCTATGGCATGGGGTGTAAATAATGGTTACTTGGATAAACAAACATATTTACCAGTAATCACTAAAGGCTGGGATGCAATCGTTTCTAATGTTCACCCATCAGGCCAAGTTGGCTGGGTTCAACAGGTTGCATTTGCCCCTGGTTCTGCCTCTAAAAATGACAGCCAATTATATGGTAGCGGCGCTGTATTATTAGCCGCAGCAGAGATCACAAATCTATTACAGTCAAGCAACTAGAGAATGAGCATGAACCCATATATAAATTCCTTGTTTTCCGTCGAGTCTAAAGTCGCCGTTATAACTGGGGCGAGTCGAGGGCTAGGACAGTCAATGGCCATTGCATTGGCTAAATCTGGTGCACGTGTTGTTGCTGTTGCAAGTTCAGAGCAAAGTATATTGCGCACCAAACAATTGTTGTCTGACATCGCAGGCGATCATTTGTGTCTTGGTTGCGACCAGTCAAAACCGAATGAAATTATCGATACCGTTGATGCAACAATGGAAAAATATGGTCGTATTGACATCTTGATCAACAACGCAGGGATAATAAGACGCGCCCCTGCAGTAACTCATTCTGATGAAGACTGGTTAGATGTAATTGAAACAAACCTAAATGGTGTGTTTCGATTTTGTCGTGCTGTGGGTAAACATATGTTGGCCCAAAAAAGTGGCAAAATTATTAATATTGCATCACTTTTGAGCTTTTCTGGAGGCATTACAGTTCCATCATATGCTGCAAGTAAAGGCGGTGTAGCGCAATTAACAAAAGCATTGGCCAATGAATGGGCTGATAACGGCATTCAAGTAAATGCCATTGCACCGGGTTATTTTGCTACAGATAATACTGAGCAGCTACGCCAAGATCCAGATCGTAATGCGAGTATTACCGCCCGTATTCCAAGTGGCGAATGGGGCGAACCAGCTGATCTCAATGGAGCTACACTCTTTTTATCAAGTAAAGCGTCAAACTATGTCAATGGCCACATTATGTTGGTTGATGGCGGTTGGATGGCGAGGTAATCAAAATGAAATTCGTAAAATTAAAATCGACCTTACTTAACAGTGTAAAAAAGGCAGTTAAAACTGCCGGCCTTTTAAGCTTGCTAATAACAAGCCAAGTTTTTGCCAACACTCTTGCTATTGCAAAGACTAATATTAATGCTGATTGGCAATATCTAGCGAACAATACAAATAGTGTAAATGATGCGTTAAAACATTCCGACTGGCAGCCTATTTCGCTACCACACACTTGGAACGCAATCGACACAGTTGATGCGCAGCCGGGCTACCGACGCGATGCAAGTTGGTATCGTAAAACAATCCTGGTTTCTAACAGTCCTCGCCACTACTTATATTTTGAAGGAGCAAATACCCAAACCGAAGTTTATGTTAATGGCCAAAAGGCCGGGTCTAATATTGGTGGTTACATCGGCTTTACAATTGAAGTAACAGACTATATTGGCAGTGATAACAAAGCCGATGTCATGGTTCGTGTTACCAATGAATACAATCCTCATTTAATTCCATCACAAAAATCCGACTTTTTTATTTTTGGCGGTATAACTCGAGATGTCTGGTTACTGCAAAGCGGAGACCTGAATATTGATAACCTGATTGTTGATTTAAGGGATGTCAGTAAACAACAAGCAGATGCCGATATGAAGGTCTACTTTAACGGTTTAAACAAAGTTGTTAATGCAAAAATTGTGGCTGAGCTGCGCGGGCCTAACAATGAACTTGTTTACGAACAAACAAGTGACTTAACAATCAACAAAGGTAAGTCAGAGAAAAAAATAGCGCTTAATACCGTACCAAAACCACAACTGTGGTCTATTGAACAACCCAATCTATACACATTAATTGTGAACGTATTCGACGAAAACAACGCTGTTATTGCTTCATCCAGCGCCCGCTTTGGTTATAGGTGGTTTGAATTCAAACAAGGGGCGGGATTTTTTCTAAATGACCAGAGAGTATTATTAAGGGGCACTCATAGACACGAAGAACATGCAGGCATTGGCGCAGCATTGTCAAACGAACAACACTTAGCCGACATGAAACAAATGAAAGACATTGGAGTTAACTTCGTCCGTTTAGGGCATTACCCACAGGATCCTGTGGTCTATGACGCTGCAGACGAATTAGGGCTGATACTTTGGGACGAACTACCATGGTGCCGAGGAGGAAAAGGTGGTGAAGAATGGGAGCGTAATACTGAGTCATTGTTAGAACGCCAAATTTTACAAAACAGAAACCATCCGAGTATTGCATTTTGGTCGATTGGTAATGAGATGTATTGGGAAGAAGATTTCCCAGGTGGCGGCAGTGAAACTATCATAACTCCTTATGTTCAGAAGCTGAATGATAAAATCAAAACATTAGATAACACCCGTTTCACTACAATTAGAAAATATTACCCTGCTGCTAAAATCGTCGATATCTTTTCACCTTCGATTTGGGCTGGTTGGTACGGAGGTGCATATGGTCAATATGAAAAGGCACTTATCTCCTCTACCAAAAAACACCCAAACCTCATTCATATGGAATATGGTGGTTCAAGTCACGTTGGCCGTCACGAAGAAAACCCCATTGATGACAAAGGGTTAAAAGATGCTCAAGTCTCTATAACAGAAGCGATGAATCAAGCTGTCGTTAAAAGTGTCGCAAAGGATTCTAATTGGAACGAAAATTACATGGTGAATCTTTTTGATTGGCACCTAAGTGTATCAGAATCGTTGCCAGGTTTTATTGGCAATGCCCAATGGGCATTTAAAGATTTTGGCACTCCACTTCGACCAGAAAATCCAATTCCATATGTGAATCAGAAGGGTCTTGTCGACCGCTCAGGAATACCAAAAGACGCGTATTATGTGTTCGCTAGTTATTGGGCTAAAGAACCATTTTGTTACATTGAATCAAAAACGTGGACTGTACGTTACGGACCAAAAGATGGGCGTAAAGTTAAAGTGTATTGCAACACCGACAATGCTGAATTAATGCTTAACGGAACTTCTTTGGGGAAAAAGACCCGCGTATTTGGTCAATTTCCGGCACACGGTTTAGTCTGGAAAGTTCCTTTTGAAGAAGGGGAAAATAGATTAAGTGTTGTAGGTCGAACAACCACACAGGAAGTAACAGACTCACTTAACGTGTCTTATTTTATTGGCGATGTCGGTAAACCAGATAAAATAGAACTGAGCTATATCAAACTTAATGACACAACGTATAAAGTAACAGCAACAATTGTTGACGAAAATGGCCGTCAAGTAACGAGTTACGAAGACCGTGGATATTTCTCTACACTAGATGGCAACGCAAAGTTAATCGAACACCAAGGCACACCAAACGGCTCAAGTAGTATTGAGTTAGCAGATGGAAAAGCCAGCATTATTTTAGAGAAACACGGTTCAAACACCGCTGTGATCGAATTTAAAACACAAAACTTTAAAGGGCAATACATTCAAATACGATAACTCATTTATAGTTCAACGCTACTAACATGGTTTTTAGTAGCGTTTTATCTTCAGTTTAAAGCCCACTTGGTATCCAAAATAAAAGTTTCACTTCAAAATTATGAAATTGCCATATTGCCACTATACTTAGGTTTAATCACAATCTAGTTATGGGGGGGCTATGGCAAAATGCACATTTGTATTCATTTTAAGTTTGCTTATTTTCTCAAACTTTCTTGCCGCTGCTGAGCCTATAGATATAATAAAACTAAATAGTGGCCATAATGCCTCTGATCAACGCCATCTGTATAACTGGGAGGTTATTGACGCTGCTTTAGAAGCAAGTAAGATTAAATACGGCCGGTCCAAAGTAAAAATCACTGGAAGTGCCATTCCAAACCACCAGCGGCTAAAGTCATTAGTCCAAGGTCGATTTCTAAACGTAGCGATGTCGTTAACCAATCAAGAATGGGAAGACTCTGTTATTCCTATCCGTATTCCAATCCGTAGGGGTATTTTCAGTTATCGTTTATTGATGATTAACAAAGATAAAAAAGAAACCTTTAAACGTATTTCAACAGTTAATCGTCTAAAAGAAATGCGAGTGGGCGTTCGTAAAAGTTGGACGACTCGAATTATATTGAAGCATTTAAATTTTAATACAGTAGATGCATTCTCCTATGACGCCGTATTTGCGATGTTAGATAAAGGACGATTTGACTATATCCCGCGGGGAATAAATGAAATTTACTATGAACTCAAAGTTCGCGAAAAAGACTTACCCAATATTATGATTGAGCCTGATATTGCATTATATATCCCATCGCCTTACTACATTTTTGTCTCCCCCAAAACACCTAGGATTGCAGAACGTTTGGAGTACGGGTTAGATAAGATGGTTAAAAACGGAAAGCTCAATGAGATATTCACTAAACATTATGGTAAATATATTGAACGAGCCCAAATCCACAAAAAACGAATAATTCAAATCGGTAATCCTCTTTTACCCATTGAAACCCCTTTGCATGATAGTGATTTATGGTTCGATTTTAATGTCGATACAAACACGGTTTCAAACTCTGGTTCTAAGCCAGAAAACAAAAGTTAAGTTAGTACGCATATTTGCAAAATCCCCATTTTATTGACGACCACATGGATGTGGGAGGTAGAGTGACTCAGGAGATAAAACCGACGACCACATGGATGTGGGAGGTAGAGTGACTCAGGAGACAAAACCGACGACCACATGGATGTGGGAGGTAGAGTGACTCAGGAATTATAGGTGGTAACAACTTGCTAAATTCTATTGTGGAAAATTTCAATTTTGAAGAAAAACAAATTAACCTTTGGGGTGCTTACCTTCGACATACTAAAAAGTGAAACTATTCTAGGTAATAACAAACTTACAAAAACTCGACAACTCGCTAATGCATATTGAAATCTATGGTAATTTCCATAATGTCTGTTGTCCGTTTGCCATCATCCATAGCCGGCTTAAATTTCCACTTTTTCAGAGCATTTAGCGCTGATTTACGAAAAATTCTTTTGGGTTTTTCATCTATGACTTCGATATCTTCAGCTTCCCCCTTTTTATTGACAACAAAAATCACAGAAACGTAACCTTCTATTTGCCTTAGGTAAGCCTCTCTAGGATATTTAGGCGAAACTTTTTTTATCACCTCTGAACTTTGAAATTCAGCAAAGGAAGAACTACTAAAAACACTCGCTGCAAGTAAGATAGTCTTAAATTTATTAGCTTGAAAAAAACGATACTTGTTCACAAAACGCGTCCCTATAATACAAGAGTGACTATTCCGTCATTAGGTTTTTGTAATTAAATGCTAATTTAGCACAATTTCAGATGTAAGCTTAATATGGTTTTTAACCTTAATAAAAATTTTAGGCATAAAAAAACCGTGTATTAAACACGGCTTTTTCAATTCTTATTATCTAATTACAATGTCGCTTCTTTATCTTCTGCTTCTTCATCTTTGATTTCAGCTTTTAATAACAACATGTCACGTAATTTTCCTTCGATCTCGTCAGCCATGGCAGTGTTCTCTTTTAAGAACTTAATACAGTTAGCTTTACCTTGACCAACTTTATCACCGCCGTATGCATACCAGGCACCAGCCTTATCTACCACGCCGTGCTTCACGCCAAGGTCAATTAACTCACCTTCTTTAGAAATGCCTTTGCCATACATAATAATAAATTCAGCTTGCTTAAATGGCGGAGCAACCTTGTTTTTGACAACCTTAACTCGCGTTTCGTTACCAATAACCTCATCACCTTCTTTAACCGAACCAATTCTACGAATGTCTAAACGAACTGAAGCGTAGAATTTAAGTGCGTTACCACCAGTTGTCGTTTCTGGGTTACCGAACATCACACCAATTTTCATACGAATTTGGTTAATGAAAATACATAACGTATTCGAACGTTTAATGTTACCCGTTAACTTACGTAATGCTTGAGACATCAAACGGGCTTGTAGACCCATGTGAGAGTCGCCCATGTCACCTTCAATTTCAGCCTTTGGTGTTAATGCTGCAACGGAGTCAACAATTAATACATCTACTGCACCAGAGCGAACTAGCATATCCGTAATTTCTAATGCTTGCTCACCAGTATCTGGCTGAGATACTAAGAGCTCAGCAACATTTACGCCTAATGCTGAGGCATAAATTGGGTCCAATGCGTGTTCTGCGTCAACAAACGCACAGGTTTTACCTTCTTTTTGCGCTTCCGCAATAACTTGTAACGTTAATGTTGTTTTACCTGACGATTCTGGACCATAGATTTCGATGATACGACCACAAGGTAAACCGCCTATACCAAGCGCGATATCCAGACCAAGTGAACCTGTTGAAATTGAGTCAATATCTAACGCTTTGCTATCGCCTAGCTTCATGATTGAACCTTTACCAAATTGACGTTCAATTTGCTGTAAAGCTGCGCCTAACGCTTTTTCTTTATTCGCGTCCATCTTAATCTCCAAGAATTTGTTTTTATGCATTTCGTCATAACTTGCTGCAAAGTATACTGTATAATTAAACAGTATCAATAAAAATTTTTATTTATTTAAATATTTTCAGCCAACTAGCTCACAGGCCTTTATTAACGACACCTCAGTAGCTTTTTGTCGTATTTCACTTCGGTCACCTGAAAATGTAAAACACTGTGACCATACAGTACTTTTTTCAACTTGAGTACTGTCCCTTGTCGCAATCGCTAACCAAACTGTACCAACTGGCTTTAATTCTGTACCGCCACCTGGGCCTGCTATACCACTAATGGCAATTGCCACATTAGCATTAGCTGCATTTAGTGCGCCCATTGCCATCTCGTGAACGGTTTCATCCGATACCGCGCCATAAGTATTTAACGTCTCGGTATTAACTCCGACCAACCTATGTTTCGCTTCGTTTGAGTAAGTTACATAGGCACAATCAAAATATCCCGAGCTCCCTGCAACCTCTGTTATTGCGCTGCTTATACCGCCACCGGTACAGGATTCAACGGTCGTTATCTTCCAACCTTTGGCTAACAATAAGTCACCTAATAATTGACTCTGTTTGTATATTTTGTTTTCCATTTGGATACCTCATGTTTTGTCAGTAAATTTAGCAAGACAGACGGTTTTTGATCTGGGACAATGTTCGATATCATAGACTAAATCACTATTCTGTTAACGCTTTTATGACCGATATTTACAGCCCTGAAAACATCTCGCAACAAACTCCAATGATGAAACAATATTTGTCGATGAAAAAAGATCATCACGAAATTTTGTTGTTTTACCGAATGGGCGATTTTTACGAACTCTTTTTTGACGATGCAAAAAAAGCCGCCGAGTTACTTGATATATCGTTAACCAAACGAGGAACGTCTTCTGGGCAACCTATTCCTATGGCCGGCGTACCTTATCATGCGGTCGATAATTATTTGTCGCGTCTAGTGCAAATGGGAGAGTCAGTCGCCCTATGTGAGCAAATTGGTGACCCAGCGACAAGTAAAGGTCCTGTCGAACGCAAAGTGGTAAGAATCGTTACCCCTGGCACCGTTAGTGATGAAAATCTATTAAATGAGCGGACTGATAACCTAATTTGCTCAGTTTATTCATCTTCCACTAAGTCAGGTGAACAGTTTGGAATCGCTTATCTGGATATTAACAGTGGTCGATTTTTAATAAACCAGTTTGACCAAATCGCAGATTTGAGTGCCACCCTGACACGTCTTTCCCCAGCAGAATTGTTATTTCCTGAGAGTTTTCCGCATCTGAGCTTATTACAATCCATTAAGGGAACTCGCAGACGTCCCGACTGGGAATATGATTTACAAACCAGCGAACGCGTTTTAGCACAACAATTTAAAACAAAAGACCTTGCGGGCTTTGGCGTAACTAATGCACCTGTTGCCATTTGCGCTGCGGGTTGTTTGATGCAATATGTAAAAGACACTCAACGTACCGCTTTGCCACATATCCGTGCGGTAGTTTTGGAATCTATTGAAGATACAATAATTTTGGATTCAGCTACGCGCCGTAATCTAGAGTTAACGCAAAATCTAAGTGGTGGGCAGGAAAATACCTTGTCACAGGTATTAGATAAAACATCAACGTCAATGGGAAGCCGACTTCTAAAGCGTTGGATCCACCTACCACGTCGCAATCACAGTGAAATAAATGCTCGACTAGAAGCCGTTGAACACATATATAACAAGGCTAATTACGACGAATTTTCTGACGTATTAAAACAAATAGGTGATATTGAACGAATTGTTGCTCGCCTTGCGCTTCGTTCGGCTCGACCTAGGGATTTGGCACGTCTACGAAGTGCAATATTGGTTTTTCCTACCTTAAAGGCCTTGGTAAGTGATGCAACCGCACTACGATTTAAAGCACTTAACAACCAAATTCAAACGTTTCCTGAGCTCTCTGATTTACTACAAAAGGCGATTATTGATAATCCACCGGTACTTATTCGAGACGGTGGCGTTATTGCACCGGGTTACAACGACGAATTAGATGAATGGCGAGAACTCAGTGCTGGCGCAACTCGATTTGTTGAGCAATTGGAAATATCCGAACGTGAACGAACAGGAATTAGCACCCTAAAAGTCGGCTACAATCGAGTACACGGCTTTTACATTGATATAAGTAAAGCGTACTCAGATAAAGTGCCATCAGAGTACATTCGTCGTCAAACATTAAAAAACAACGAACGTTATATTATTCCAGAGTTAAAGGAACACGAAGAGAAAGTCCTGAGCAGTCAAAGTAAAGCATTAGCGCTTGAAAAACGTTTATATGAAGAATTGCTCGAGCACCTAGCTACATTAATTGAGCCTTTACAGCTGGCGTCAGACGCAATTGCCCAAATCGATGTATTAAACAATTTTGCAGAACGCGCCGATGCCTTAAATTACGCAAAACCAGAATTGGTCGAAGGTCGCTTTGTTAAAATCGAAGGCGGTCGTCACCCGGTTGTTGAACAAGTCATGACGGAACCTTTCATTGCAAACCCTGTGGAACTCGACCAGCAAAACCACCTAGCGATTATCACAGGGCCAAATATGGGCGGTAAATCAACCTACATGCGCCAAATCGCACTGATTTGTTTGCTTGCTAATATAGGTAGTTTTGTTCCTGCTGAGCGTGCACAAATTGGTAATATTGACAGGATATTTACCCGTATCGGTGCATCCGATGATCTGGCTTCTGGCCGTTCGACCTTTATGGTTGAGATGACGGAAACTGCGAACATAATGCATAATGCGACGCCTAATTCATTAGTGTTAATGGATGAAATTGGCCGCGGGACAAGTACCTACGACGGTCTAAGTTTAGCTTGGGCCTGTGCCCAGCATCTTGCTAATAAGATTGGCGCACTAACGCTTTTTGCCACCCATTATTTTGAACTGACACAATATGCAGAACAACAAAAAGGCGTATTTAATGTACACCTCGATGCCCATGAACACGGTGACGACATCGTCTTTATGCATCAAGTTCAACCTGGCGCTGCGAGTAAAAGCTTTGGGATACAAGTGGCTAAACTTGCGGGTCTACCACCAGAAATACTTACTTTTGCAAAAGCCAAACTGCACTATTTAGAGTCGAATAACATTCCTACAGGCGCAACCCCGGCCTCTGCGGACAACCAAGTTCCACAGATGCCATTATTAGTCATGGAGCAGTCTGAGGTTGTCGATATTTTAAATCAAACCGATATAGATGAGTTGTCACCGCGCCAAGCATGGCAATTGATATTAGAATTAAAGCAAAAGATAAAATAGAACATCTTACTATTGCCATTTAACGGTTAAAGCTAACTTTTAATTGAGGCATAATAAGGCCCGACCAAAATAACATTTTGTGTCGGGCCTTTTTACTTCTATGTATACGATTCACATAATTAATAGATCATTCAGCGAAACTTAGTATATTTTGCCGGAAGCTTGCTCTGGCATTGGCTCTATTCGACTCGGTGTAATCGTCCCATCATTTATTCCCTCAGAAAATAGCTTTATGGTATTCACCACGTTATTCATCGATTCAAGATTTAGCGTTGAAACGTCATCGGTCACTTGATGATAATGGATATCTTTATCTAATTGTGTTGTAGAGAACGAATGAGCAGGCACGCCAAACTTAGCTAAAGAGGCGTTGTCCGAGCGATAAAACAGTCTTTGATCTGGATACGGATCTGCATGAACTTTGATGCCTTCTGGTTCCAAATAGTTATTAATGAGCGTCATAAAATTAGAACGCTTAGGGCCCGTAATCCAAGTAATACCTGGACCAAACTTTGATGGTTTTCCTATCATTTCAATATTAACCATCGCAATAATTTTTGCCGGATCCAATTGTTTGGAAAAAAACTTAGAACCAAAACCACCAATTTCTTCACCCGAAAAGGCTGAAAATATTAACGTGCGTTTGTTTTTGTTTTGCGCCGCAAATTGCGCCGCTAAATTAATAACGGCGGAAGTTCCAGATGCATTGTCGTCAGCACCATTAAAAATCCTATCCTTATCTGCACTGCTACTTTGGTCTTCAGGCATCATACCTAAATGGTCATAATGAGATGAATATAATACATACTCATCTTTCAACTCTTGCCCAGGCAATACACCCACAACATTAAATAATTCTTTTATCTCCAACTTAACTTCTGCGTCGGCAACGGCCGATTTTACTGAAGTGAGATCTGTTAGAACCAAAAAGAAAGTCCCTCGCTCACTTAGACTTTTTTTCGTTAATCCACGGGAGAAATAATTTCGATAAATGTTAAACCATTTCACATGGCTTTTGTCGATTAGTACTAAGTGATTACCACCTAACATATTCAGCTGGCGCAATTCAGTTTTCAGTTCTTGCCCTGGCCCTACATGCGTAACGGATAACATATCCAAATTAAACGAACTGTCACCATCCGCCGTACTGACAACCGCCAAATTTACGCCGTCGATTACCGTATTGTTCAGTTTTAAATTCGCTTCTGTTACCGCATATTTATAAACAGGAACAGCCTGTAAAAATGATTTTTCGCCCCGAAAAGGCTTCAGTCCGATTTCTTTAAATCGGTTTTGGATATAATCTGCAGCGACGTCAATTTCAGGACTAAAATTGGCTCGACCTTTTAAGTCATCAGACGCGAGATACGTCAGGTCTGCTAGTAATTCATCTTGATATTTATCTTGTGCTGAGGCAGCACTTACAAAAAAAACAAACGCAATTAAGAGAAAAGAAAATTTAGTCATTAGTATCCTTGAAATTAACATCTTAAAATTGGTGATTCTAATACGATTAGAGTTAAACAACGCCAATAAAAACTCATCTAATAGAGCGATATCGGCAATAAATTGGAAACATTAAAAAAGCCAGCGGGTTGGCCGCTGGCTTTAATTAAAAACATTAGGTTTTACACTTCGACTTTAAACAAGGATTCCATGTTAAGGCCTTCATGAGTCGCCATGTCCCGCAAACGACGTAACGCTTCAACTTGGATCTGCCTAACACGTTCGCGCGTTAAGCCAATTTCTTTACCCACATTTTCAAGTGTCGAAGGTTCATAACCCAACAGACCAAATCGACGAGCCAAAACTTCACGTTGTTTTGGATTAAGTTGCTCTAACCAGCTAACAATATTGTCGTTTATATCATCATCCGTCGTTTTAACTTCAGGGCTCTTGCCTCTGTCGTCCGCTATAATATCTAACAAGACTTTATCCGAGTCACCACCGATTGGTGTGTCGACAGAGCTAATGCGCTCGTTTAAACGTAACATCTTAGAAACGTCTTCTACTGGGCGATCTAGAGTTGCTGCTATTTCTTCTGCTGTAGGTTCGTGATCGAGTTTTTGGGCAAGCTCTCGCGCCGTACGTAAATAAACATTTAGTTCTTTCACCACATGTATAGGCAAACGAATCGTTCGTGTCTGATTCATTATCGCGCGTTCAATTGTTTGTCTAATCCACCAGGTCGCGTAAGTAGAGAAACGGAATCCACGTTCTGGGTCGAATTTTTCCACTGCTCGAATTAAACCTAAATTACCTTCTTCGATTAAATCTAATAGAGCTAAACCACGATTATTGTAACGACGGGCAATTTTAACAACGAGTCGTAAATTACTTTCGATCATACGCTTGCGGGAGGCATCGCATCCTCTTAAAGCTTTGCGAGCAAAAAAGACTTCTTCTTCGGCGGATAGTAATGGTGAAAATCCAATTTCACTAAGATAGATTTGAGTGGCGTCTAAGTTTTTTGGCTGGTCGGCTTTGGCTACAACTTCTTCCTTTTCTTCCTTTGCGACATCTTCAATGTCATTAATGTCAGGTTCGACTAATTCTAATAGGTCAACTTTTGCGTCCGTTTCGATGTTTTTAACACTAGTTTGGCTCATACACGCCTCCAATTTACCCTTCAGTGGATCATCCAGGTGTTGAAATCGAGTGCTTAACGTTTTGGAAGGTACTTAAGTGGATTAACAGAACGGCCACGGAATCGGATTTCAAAATGCAAACGCACTCGATCAGATCCGGATTTTCCCATCTCTGCAATCACTTGACCTGCCTTAACCCAATCTTGTTCTTTCACTTTTAGTGAACGATTGTGAGCGTAAGCACTCAAATAATCATTGTTATGTTTGACAATAATTAAATTGCCATAACCTCGAAGCGCACTGCCAGCGTAAACCACTTTGCCGTCTGCTGCAGCAATAATGGAGTCACCTTCTTTTCCACCAAAATCGAGTCCTTTGTTGCCATTTACACGGCTTGAATAAGTCTCAATTATTTTTCCCTTACTAGGATACCGCCAATTGCGGATCTTACTAGGGAACGGATCTTTATTAGCTTTTTGTGTATCTCTATGATCCTGTTGTTTTTTACCGTACTCCTCTGACTTTTCTTTTGCAATAAGTTTTTTGTTATTTTTTCCTAAACTGTCTACTACGCCCACTATAACCTGCTTTGGTGGTTCAGCTTTATTAACGACTGCTTTGGGGTTAATGATTAACTTTTGGCCCGGGTAAATATTAAATGGTTTATCTATTTTATTTATCTGAGCCAAATACCGAAAGTCTTGCCCAGAACGCCATGCGATTGAATAAAGGGTTTCACCCTGTTTAACTTCGTACGTGTCGTCAGACAAAGTATTACGATAAGAAGGTAAATAGCTTACCCCCGCGTCGCTTATGTCCGCGATAGGTGCAGGCGCTTTTCGACTTGTGCAACTCGTTAAAATTAAAAACGATATTAGGGCGACTACGACTATTTTCATTAGAATAATTGTTTATATCCGATCAAACCTACGATTAGCACAATCACTAACCAACCTAAAAAGTCCACGTATTCGCGGATCTTATGTTCCATTTTTTCGCCACCAAAATACAAGATCCCAGCAACCAAAAAGAATCGCATGCCGCGACCAATGGCAGAGGCAAATACAAATGGCCAAAACGCCATCGATAACATACCAGCGCTTACTGTAAATAATTTGTATGGAATTGGGGTAAATCCGGCAACAAACACAACTAGCACGCCATATTCGCTAAAATAGTTAACTATTGTTTCGAACTTACTTTGGTAACTCATCATTTCAATAAAAGGTAAAACAACTGGCTCGTATAAATACGCACCAAGGAAATAACCGACAATACCACCAATTACAGAACTAATACTGGTTATTGACGCAAAATACCACGCTTTTTTAGGTTGACTCAAAACCATTGGAGCCAACATAACATCTGGTGGGATTGGGAAAAATACGGATTCAGCAAAGGTTAAAACCGCTAAATATGCCGTCGCATATTTGTGTTTTGCCCACTTCAAACATGTATCGTAAAGCGTTGTAAATATTTTCACTAAATGGTTGCTCCTGCCACTAATGGAACAAACTTAGCGGGTTCTAAAATAGTTTCGACGAACGTATCGCCATTCCGGACAATTTTAACAAGATGTTGGACACGTTCACCAACCGGTAATATCAAAATACCACCATCTTTTAATTGTTGTTTCAACGCGGGTGGAACTTCATTAGGTGCCGCTGTCACTATGATGGCATCAAATGGGGCTTTTGACTCCCAGCCTTGCCACCCGTCACCATGCTTCATTTGCACGTTGTAAATATCAAGCTGCTGTAACTTACGTTTGGCATTTAGTTGTAAGTTTCTGATCCGCTCTACAGAAAAGACTTTATCAAATACTTTACCTAAAATGGCTGCCTGATACCCAGAACCGGTGCCAATTTCCAATACATTGGTTTCGACATTATGTTCAACCAAAAGTTGCGTCATTTTTCCAACAATATATGGCTGTGAAATTGTCTGACCCTGGCCAATAGGCAAAGCGGTATTTTCATAGGCTTTATGTGCCAGCACAGATTCAATAAAGAAGTGTCTTGGAACCTCAGACATAGCGTTTAGAACACTGTCATTGGTAACACCTAAAGTTTTTAATTGGCTGACCAGTGCGCCACCACTTCGTGCAAATTGATTCATATTAAATTTCTAATTGTTTAACCCAGTTCGCAACAGTTTCTAAACTGTCGTATGCCGTCATATCAATTTTTAATGGTGTAATTGATACCTTATTTAGTGAGATGGCGTAAAAGTCAGTACCTTCACCCGCATCTAATTCTCTGCCAAGTTCACCGTACCAATAAATATCCCGTCCCCATGGATCTTTCTGTTTTTGCATCATTTCAGCTTTATGTCTGCGACCTAAACGCGTCACCTCAAAGCCTGCAATATCTTCATAAGGTAAGTCAGGTACATTGACATTTAAGATCTGATCAGAAGGTATCGGATTTTTAATAATGTTCTCAACTACATCACGGGCAACTCTAGCAGCACTTTTAAGGTTATTTTCATTGCGACTCACCAACGACATAGCAACCGCTGGTAAACCTAAATGACGTCCTTCCGCAGCGGCAGAAACCGTACCACTGTAAAATGTATCATCGCCTAAATTGGCACCATGATTAACTCCAGCTACCACTATATCGGGTTGTGTTTTCATCAATTGGTTAATGGCAAGATGAACACAATCTGTAGGAGTGCCGTTTACACTATAAAAGCCATTTTTATGTTTGTGCAAACGCAGTGGATTGGTCAACGTTAATGAACTGCTGGCACCGCTTAGATTTCTATCTGGCGCGACAACTGTAACTTCGCCCAGTGTAGAAAGCGCTTCATATAACGCTTCTAATCCCGGAGCATGCACACCATCATCATTACTGACTAGTATTTTCACGTTCTAATATCCTTATACATTCGCGAATAACAGAGGTCGCAAATGTGCCACTCGGCAATTCAAAACTAAGGCTTATATTGTCGCCACTTTGAGTATGTTTTACATTTTGTGGATATAACCACAGCGCCCTGCGTTCTTGTTTTAGGCCATTATCGACCAGCAGTTTTACCCATTTAGGATGTTGGGTAGCAATGTCGTTTTCAAGCGTTTGAACGTCCCCTTTTGACAACATCTCGCCGTCACCAAACATAGGACCTGTTAAGTAGATGTCTTTTTCAGCTAAACGTTGATGAATTTCAGGAGCCAATGGTTGTTGAAAATAAGAGTTGCTGCCAGCTAATTCAAAAACATCGCCCTCTATTGCAGTTACCTCTGGGTTACCTGCAAGTCGAGCACTGAGTACCTCATTAAATAAAAATGAACGTGCGCCCGATAGACCGAAACCTTTGACTTTTTTATCACGGATTGCTTCGCCGTCTGCCATCCTATTAGCCCAATTTAGGTTATTTCCCTTAAATCCAAAACGTTGCTCTCCAAAATAATTAGGAACACCGTGCTCAGCAATATGGGTCAATCGACGTTGGACATCTGCAATGTCAGACACAGATTTAAGTTGAATATCAAACTGGTTGGATTTTAACGAACCGACTTTAAGCTTTCGGTTGTGACGAATCGTTTGAAGCAGTTTAATATTAGGTGTTTCAACACCTGTTAGGTCTGGTTCTTGTTTAACGTTCATTTGAATCGAAAACCACTGCCGAGTAATGGCGTGTTTGTCCTTTAAACCAGCGTAACCCACATCACGTAAACGTCGTTGCAGAACTTTAGCTAAATGCATACACACTTGCTGCGTATTCATTGAGGTTTTTTCAATTAACAAATACAGGTTTTCACCTTCACCGGTTAGGTCATAACCTAATTTTTCGGTGACGATAAAGTCCTCTGGTACGTCTTTAAAAATTGCCGTTGCGGTAGGTTGTCCGTACGCATATTGCCAATGGTCTAAACGCCAATCTTTAAAATGGGGGGATTCGCTCATTCTGTTCCAACTTTAGTTTTAAACATGAGTACTGACGCTTGAACGCCAATGCCTTCTTTACGACCTTGAAAACCGAGTTTCTCAGTTGTAGTGGCTTTAACCGATACTTGAGAAACGTCCACAAGTAAATCTTCTGCTAAACATTTACGCATGTTTTCGATATGAGGCGCCATTTTTGGCGCTTCCGCAATAATAGTCAGGTCACAGTTACCCACTACAAAATCTAGCTCATTCACTAATTTCACAACATGGCGTAATAATATTCGACTATCGATGTTGTCGTACTGATCAGCCGTATCTGGAAAATGCTTGCCAATATCTCCTAACGCCAATGCGCCGAGAATAGCATCACATAATGAATGAATAGCGACGTCGCCGTCAGAGTGCGCCACAAAACCTTGTTCATATGGGATCTTGACCCCTGCAAGCACGATAGGCCCGTTTCCACCAAATTTATGTACGTCGTAGCCGTTTCCAATCCTAATATTCATCACTCTTCACTTTGTAAAAATAATTGCGCTAATTCTAAGTCGTCTGGCTCAGTAATTTTGATATTTCGAGCACTGCTGGCCACGAGCAAAACCCGCTTGTTGTTTAACTCTAGTGCCGAGGCTTCATCAGTTACTGCAGAGTTTACTAATCCATCCTGCAGTTGACTAACAAGTGCCCTTTCTAATGATTTAATATCGCTGCATTGCGGTGTTAACGCGTGCCACAAGTCTGTTCTTGGAACAGTATGGTCAACCGAAACTGAATCCGGTTTTGCTCGTTTCATTGTATCTTTAACGCGTACCGCTAAAATTCCTGCTGACTGCTGCGCTACGCATTGGTGGTACAGTTCAATAATGTCTCGTTCTAAAACACATGGTCGCGCTGCGTCGTGGACCATAACCCAAGACAAATCGAGTTCTGACGCAAACCTAATGCCACTTAACACGGAATCAGCTCGTTCTTTTCCGCCGATAACCGTTTTCACCTTAGGGTGATGAGCAATTGACAGAGTTGAAAATACGGTGTCGTCTGCCGACAACGCTAAAATAATACTATGAACAAAAGGTAACTCGATGAATTTGTTAATCGTTTGTTCTATAACGGTTAGACCATTTAAGGTTAAATATTGTTTTGGTACTTCCGATAACATTCGTTTACCAGTGCCAGCTGCTGGGATAACAACTGCCAAACTCGGCAATGGTTCAGTCATGGATTAATTATCCTCTCGTTTTGGTACTACACGAAAGAAGGTTTCATTCTCTCTAATCATGCCAAGCTCGTTGCGAGCGCGCTCTTCAATTCCCTCAAGTCCAACGCTAAGATCTTTTACGTCCGCAGCAATGAGTTCATTTCGTTTAATTAATTGTTCGTTGTCATGTTTTAATTTTGTTACTTCTTTACGATGCGAATTGTAAAAATCCACACCATTGTGACCAAATACGAGTCGGTACAATAGTAAGGAAGCTAATACTAATAACAAAAAATTAATTAGGCGCACGCTTTGCAAATCTAAAGGTTAGTCATAACGCTATTATGCAAACGATTTACGAATATAGAAAGAGGGGTTTACATATTCAGGGATAATAATTTGTGAAATTGCTGCCAATTGATCCGACTGGCCAATAACATTTCACGCAAACTCAATAATCTTGGAGTTGTTTTGTGTAGATTAAGCCATTGATGGCCACAACATGCCGCAGACATTATTGGTTTACCCAACTTTAATAGTGTTTTGTTGTAGAGCCTATTGGGTTCGAGTTGCTGGCCGTTAAATTGAAACCAACCTTGTTCATTGCAATGTAATCGTTTTTGGTCCCAATCAATCTCGTCAATGGTATCGAGCTTTACTTGTTCAATTCCATAATGACTTACTGCGACAGGAACAATGAGTGCCATTTTGGCATGTTGCTGATAATACATTTCCGTTTTTTCTGGAGCGGCTTTTATCGAGAACGGCTTTGCCGATTGTGTACCTAGCCAAGAGCCATTTTGGCTGTCTAAATCGAGCGGAGTGTATAGTTCGGCGATATGCTCCGACGCTCGTTTGATATAGTAAGGTAAAGACCGAAGTCTTTTTTGAATTGTCTGTAAATCTAACCCTTCGTCTTGGGATAAACGTTTAAGCTCACGTTCATACAAGGCGTTAGCAAGCTCAGACAAAACCTGATGGTTTGTTCTTTGTTGCCATAAGTTGGGTTGATTGTCAGGCGTCTTCATGTCAGAAATATAACGCTATATCGAAAAAATACCAAGAAACAAAAAAGGGGAATCACAATGAATTCCCCTTTTTAAGATTATCGAGCCAGTATAATTACTGACCTTTAATTTCACTTAGGCCGTTATAAGCAACATCGCCTAACTGTTCTTCGATACGTAACAATTGGTTGTACTTAGATACACGGTCTGAACGACATAGAGAACCAGTCTTAATTTGACCAGCCGCTGTACCAACTGCTAAATCAGCAATCGTTGAGTCTTCAGTTTCACCGCTACGGTGAGAGATAACAACGGTATATCCCGCTTCTTTAGCCATACGAATAGCTTCAAGCGTTTCAGTTAAAGTACCAATTTGGTTAAACTTGATAAGGATAGAATTACCAACACCCTTTTCAATGCCTTCACGCAAAATCTTAGTATTTGTAACGAATAAGTCGTCACCAACTAACTGTACTTTTTCACCGATTTTGTCAGTAAGAAGTTTCCAGCCATCCCAATCAGACTCATCAAGACCGTCTTCGATTGAAACAATTGGGTATTTTTCGCTAAGTTCGGCTAAGTAGTCACAGAAACCAGCTGAATCGAATTCTTTCCCTTCGCCTTTAAGGTTGTAGATACCGTCTGAATAGAATTCAGAAGCAGCACAATCTAGGGCTAAAGTTACGTCTTCATTTAGTTTGTAACCAGCGCGTTCAACCGCGATTTCAATGATAGCTAATGCTTCTTCATTTGATGCTAAGTTTGGCGCAAATCCACCTTCGTCACCAACTGCGGTATTAAGACCTTTTTCGCTTAATACTGATTTTAAGTTGTGGAAGATTTCAGCACCCATACGTAGTGCTTCTTTAAATGATTTAGCAGAAACAGGTTGCACCATGAATTCTTGAATATCAACGTTATTGTCAGCATGTTCGCCGCCGTTAAGAATATTCATCATAGGTACAGGCATAGAGTATTCACCCTTAGTGCCATTTAACGCTGAGATGTGTTCAAACAGAGCTACACCGTTTTCTAGCGCTGCAGCTTTAGCATTTGCAAGAGAAACCGCTAAGATTGCATTCGCACCTAATGTTGCTTTGTTTTCTGTGCCGTCTAAATCCAACATTAGTTGGTCGATAGCAACTTGCAATTGAGCGTCGTTACCGATTAATACCGGAGCAATTTTATCATTGATGTTAGCAACAGCTAATTCAACGCCTTTACCCATATAACGGCCTTTGTCTCCGTCGCGTAATTCTAATGCTTCACGTGAACCAGTTGATGCGCCACTTGGTGCAGCTGCACGGCCAACAGCGCCTGATTCCAGATATACATCTGCTTCTACAGTCGGGTTACCGCGTGAGTCCATGATCTCACGACCAATGATTTTAACAATTTGAGACATTCCCAATTCCTTAACTTGTTGTGAAGTGAAACGCAGCCAACAGACTGCATTCTAAGTTTTATTTATTTTTTGCGTAGTCGCCCGCAGCACCGACAAACCCTTCAAACAAAGGATGCCCGTCACGAGGCGTAGACGTAAACTCTGGATGGAATTGACCCGCGACAAACCAAGGATGTCCTGGGATTTCTATCATTTCCACCAGTTTCTTATCTTCTGACAACCCTCCAAAAACTAAACCAGCTTTCTCGAGTTGTTCAATATAGTTATTATTTACTTCATAACGATGACGATGACGTTCAACGATCCATTCGCTGCCGTAAACCTCACGCGCTTTTGAATTTGGTTTCAAGAAACAACGTTGTGCACCTAAACGCATAGTTCCGCCTAAATCTGAAGTTTCAGTACGCGACTCAATTTGACCTTCTTTGTCTAACCATTCAGTTATCAAACCAACAACCGGAAACGGTGTTTCAGGGTCAAATTCAGTTGAGTGGGCGCCTTCAAGTCCCGCAACATTTCGTGCGAACTCAATTAGTGCAACCTGCATTCCTAAACAAATCCCTAAATATGGAATTTTGTTTTCACGGGCATACTGCGCGGCTAACATTTTGCCTTCTGTACCACGTTCACCAAATCCACCAGGAACTAAGATCGCGTCTAGGTCTTTTAAAATGTCAGCCCCTTTTACTTCAACATCTTGAGCATCAACATATTGAATATTTACCGACAGACGGTTTTTAAGGCCCGCATGCTTTAAGGCTTCGTTTACAGATTTATAGGCGTCTGGTAATTCAACATACTTACCAACCATACCGATGTTAACTTCACCGTTTGGATTTGATTCTGAATATAAAACTTGTTCCCACTCAGTTAAGTCTGCTTCTGGAACATCGATGTGGAAACGACGACAAATAAGTTGGTCGAGTCCCTGCGACTTTAACAACGCCGGAATTTGATAAATTGAGCTAACGTCTTTTAAGCTAATAACGGCTTTTTCTTCAACGTTAGTGAACAAAGCAATCTTAGAACGTTCGTTAGCTGGAATTGCACGGTCAGAACGACAAATCAAAATATCAGGCTGGATACCAATCGAACGTAGTTCTTTTACGGAATGTTGAGTCGGTTTTGTTTTAATTTCACCAGCGGTTCCTAAATATGGAACAAGCGTCAAATGCATGTACATTGCATTGTCACGACCAACTTCTACGCCTAACTGACGAATTGCCTCTAAGAATGGCTGTGATTCGATATCGCCGACAGTGCCACCAACTTCTACGATGGCAACATCCATGCCTTCAGCACCTTCAACAACACGACGCTTAATTTCGTTGGTAATATGAGGAATGACCTGAATCGTCGCACCTAGGTAACCCCCACGGCGTTCTCTAGCCAATACATCTTGGTAGACACGTCCTTGAGTGAAATTGTTTTTCTTCGTCATTTTGGTACGAATAAAACGTTCATAGTGACCTAAGTCTAGATCTGTTTCCGCGCCGTCCTCGGTCACAAAAACTTCACCATGCTGAATTGGGCTCATAGTGCCAGGGTCAACGTTGATGTACGGGTCGAGTTTTAACATGGTAACTTTTAAACCACGAGATTCCAAAATTGCAGCTAGGGACGCCGCAGCAATACCCTTACCCAATGAAGAAACAACACCACCAGTTACGAAAATATATCGAGTAGTCATACTAGCCTTAAAAAAATAGATTGCGATATGTGCTCATCCCAAAAACAAAAAAAACCGCTTGAACAAATATTCAGCGATGAAAGTTTTTTTATTTTAGATGATTGTCAGGACGGGGTGAAAGTATACCAAACGAACACAAATCCAACAATCTAGGATCGACCCTTAATTTATTTTTTTCTTACCCAATTGTACTTTTTATGAGCCACAATTGAAAAATGGCTTGTTTTTACCCAAGCCATTTAATTTTACTAACCAACGAGTGCTAATAATATACCGGCAGCTACAGCTGACCCAAGTACACCAGCAACGTTTGGTCCCATTGCATGCATTAATAAGAAGTTGTGTGGATTCGCTTCCAGACCAACTTTATTTACCACTCGCGCTGCCATCGGAACAGCAGATACACCCGCAGCACCAAGCAATGGATTGATCGGTTCTTTACTAAACTTACCTAATACTTTGGCCATCATAACGCCGGCTGCTGTACCGATACTAAATGCAACAGCCCCTAATGCTAAAATACCTAACGTATCAACGGTCAAGAATTTATCTGCACTCAACTTAGAACCAACAGCCAAACCTAAGAAGATGGTAACGACGTTGATAAGTTCGTTTTGCGCTGTATTGCTTAAACGGTCAACAACACCACATTCTTTCATTAAGTTGCCTAAACAGAACATTCCGACAAGCGGAGCTGATGCTGGTAAGAACATTGCTGATAAAAATAATACTGCCAATGGAAATAGTATTTTTTCTTTTTTAGACACCTGACGTAATTCCGCCATTTTGATTTTACGTTCTTCAACTGTCGTTAACGCTTTCATGATTGGAGGCTGAATAATTGGCACCAACGCCATATAAGAATATGCAGCTACCGCAATTGCACCTAACAAATCAGGGGCCAATTTAGACGCCAAGAATATTGCTGTCGGTCCATCAGCACCACCAATAATGGCAATAGCAGACGCATCTTGTAAGGTAAAGTCAAAACCAGGTATTAGGTTTAATAATATGGCACCAAACAAGGTCGCAAAAATACCAAACTGAGCTGCGGCACCGAGTAATAACATCTTAGGGTTCGCGATTAACGCCCCAAAGTCTGTCATGGCCCCCACTCCCATAAAGATTAGCAGCGGGAATACCCCCGTCTCTATTCCAATGTGGTAGATATAATATAAAAGTCCGCCTTCATCAGTAAAACCCGCCAATGGAATGTTAGCCAAAATGGCACCAAAACCAATAGGTAATAACAATAAAGGTTCAAAGCCTTTTGCAATCGCGAGATAGAGTAAGCCACAGCCTACTATCATCATCACAATTTGACCCATTTCAAAATTCGCAAGGGCCGTTGATGCCCATAGCGTATGCAATCCGTCCATTATATTACCCCAGAGTTAGCAAGACATCGCCGGTTGAAACCGAGTCGCCATCTTTGACATTGATTGAGGAAATAACACCACTTGATGCAGCTCGAATTTCAGTTTCCATTTTCATCGCTTCCATGATGATCACAACATCACCCTCTTGAACTGCGCTACCTTCAGAAACTAATAACTTGAAAATATTACCTGCTAGTGGCGCATTCAACGTTTCGCTGCCAGTTACTGCTGCGTGCTGTTTACCACTTTCATCAGATGGTCCTTTGCTTACCACTGAAGTCAACTCACCAGAAGGCGCTACAACCACTTCATAAACTTTACCATCGACTGAAACGCTATACGCTTCAGGTTCACCGTCTGCAACTGCCGGTTTAGATGACTTGGTTGATTCAACGTCACCAGTAGGGACTGGTTCAAATGCTTCAGGGTTATTGCGATTTTCTAAAAATTTCAGACCAATTTGTGGGAATAACGCATACGTTAAGACGTCGTCAATCTGGTCATCGGCTAGCGTAATATCTTTATCCGCTGCAATATTGGTTAATTCATCAGTTAAAGACTCAAGCTCATCACTGATAACATCTGCTGGACGACACGTGATAGCGTCCGCACCGTCTAATACTCTAGCTTGTAGCTCAGCATTAACTGGCGCAGCAGTTGCGCCATATTCGCCTTTTAATACACCCGCAGTTTCTTTGGTAATTGACTTATAACGTTCACCAGTCAATACGTTTAAAACAGCTTGAGTACCTACTATTTGCGACGTTGGCGTTACCAAAGGAATAAAGCCTAGGTCTTCACGAACTCGTGGAATTTCTTTAAGTACTTCGTCAAACTTGTCTTCAGCACCTTGTTCTTTTAACTGGCCTTCCATGTTAGTTAACATGCCACCAGGAACTTGAGCTAACAAGATACGCGCATCTACGCCTTTCATGCTACCTTCAAACTTCGCGTACTTCTTACGAACATCACGGAAATAAGCGGCTATCTCAGCAAGTAATACAAGATCAAGCCCTGTATCACGTTCAGTGCCTTCAACAATAGCAACCATAGTTTCAGTTGCCGTATGGCCGTACGTCATACTCATTGAGCTAACGGCGGTATCTAACATATCAATACCAGCATCTATTGCTTTTTGGTACGTTGCGGTAGAAAGACCCGTGGTCGCATGGCATTGCATTGCAATCGGTAGGTCAACAGATTTTTTAAGGCCTAAAATTAATTCTTCACATTCATATGGTTTTAATAAACCGGCCATATCTTTAATACAGATAGAGTGACAACCCATATCTTCTAGACGCTTAGCCATGTCTAACCACATTTGGATATTATGAACTGGGCTTACTGTATACGAAATAGTGCCCTGAGCATGTGCGCCAACATCTACAGCAGATTTAACAGCTGTTTCTAAATTACGGATGTCATTCATTGCATCAAAAATACGGAATACGTCAACACCATTTTTATGAGCACGTTCTACAAACTTACGAACGACATCGTCAGCATAGTGGCGGTAACCTAAAAGATTCTGACCGCGCAATAACATTTGTTGCTTAGTATTTGGCATCGCCGCTTTTAATGCACGAATACGTTCCCAAGGATCTTCACCAAGATAACGGATACACGAATCGAAAGTCGCGCCACCCCAAGATTCTACAGACCAATAACCCGCTTTATCGAGTTTTTCAGCAATTGGTAGCATGTCATCTAAGCGCATACGAGTCGCTAGTAACGACTGGTGTGCGTCTCTGAGCACTAATTCTGTAAGTAATAATGGCTTTTTCATGTTCCGTCCTCTAATTGTTCTTTTTGCGATGTTGTTTAATGGCAGCGCTTATTGCTGCGACAACTTGTTGTGATGTATCGCCAGTAGCAGAGTGTGTATTTCTTCTTGGGGCGGGAGTTGACGTTTCCGGCTCTGGGAATGATTGAACAAAAGAGGTTAACCCTTTTGTCGCAAAAATCAGTATTGTTAAAAACACAAATACGACCGTCATTCCGACCACCATAAGTATGCCTGCTTCTACTAAAAGCTCAGTAACATTCATAATCCAACCCTGTTGTATTTATTTAATTAAACAATTTGATCTGGGTGCATATTATTCCACAATAAATGAATAAATAAGCAACGCCCAACGTAATCAAATTAGAGTATTAGCTCTTAAGTACCACAGAAAACGTTAGAAAGAAAAGTTATTTTTTCTAAATTGGTGCATAAAAGAGCTCGAATTCAGCGAATAAATATAGCTGAAAACCAGTAAAAATAAAGCTTTGACACAAATGGTCAGTCCATTTTACAAATTAGTAATAATGTAAAACCAAAATGAAGATCCGAGAATGAATATTAACCGTTCGTAAAGTAATATAATTTGGGGTAACTAAAATTACGGCTGTTATTTTTTTATACAAACTGTGATTAATAATTAAACAGAACTTTTGAGCCCAACAGTTTTCCAAACCCGAAATAGTATCCTAAACACTATGGCGTCTAAAATATACATCTCAAACCTATAAACTCGTCAACTAATCGTTATAGGTTAGTCGATTTTATACGAGGCGATACCGTGGACAACAAAATTATTTTTAAGCGTCTTTGTTATTGCTTATTGAAAATCAATAAAACCCAACAACAGACTGAATTCAAAGCTGTGAAAAAACGAGAAATTGGGTTATGGCGTAACAATGCGTATTAGAATTACAAAAATATTAGGGTGTTTAAGACATTTTGATATTGAATTAAGTTTGGAGTTAACGAATGAATACCGATGTGGTTTTTATACTGAGTGGGTTTTGTAGTGCGCTGCGTTGAGCGTTTAGAAATGTTTGGGGTGGTAATAAAAAGGTTGTTTCATGGCGCGCTCGGGAGGATTCGAACCTCCGACCGCCTGGTTCGTAGCCAGGTACTCTATCCAGCTGAGCTACGAGCGCGCAACAAGAAACAACGTTAAAAAATGGCGCGCTCGGGAGGATTCGAACCTCCGACCGCCTGGTTCGTAGCCAGGTACTCTATCCAGCTGAGCTACGAGCG